>JASFBI010000397.1 GCA_030149595.1 Desulfobacterales bacterium | reverse complement strand
AAAAATAGAAACTCTCATGATTACGGTTTGTTGGACAGAGTTTCATATAAAAAAATAAAATAAAACTTGAAGATTGTTTGTTTTTTTTATAGCAATAACAATCTTTTATATATTTTTAGTTTAATTTTGCAGGAGTTATATTAATGTCGAAACAATATGATATTGCGGTTATACCTGGAGATGGTACAGGTCCTGAAGTTGTAGCAGAAGGAATAAAGGTGCTTGATGCAGTTGCTTTAAAGCATGATTTTAAATTAACATATACACAATATAATCTTGGTGGTGATAATTATCTTGCAACCGGCGAGATTGTATCTGACCAGACTAAAGAAAATCTTTTAAAAGCAGATGCCATTTTTTTAGGTGCAATAGGACATCCAGATGTGAAACCCGGTATTTTGGAAAAAGGAATTCTTTTAAATTTAAGATTTGAATTTGATCAGTATATAAACTTAAGACCGGTAAAACTTTATGAAGGAGTAGAGACCCCTTTAAAAGGAAAGAAGCCTGAAGATATAGATTTTGTTGTTGTAAGGGAAAATACTGAAGGACTTTATGCAGGTGCCGGAGGGTGTTTGAAAAAAGGTACTTTAGATGAAGTTGCTGTCCAGGAATCAATTAATACAAGAAAAGGTGTTGAAAGGTGTATAAGGTATGCCTTTCAACTTTGTAGGAAAAGGGACAAGGCAAAACGTTTAACTCTGTGTGGGAAAACGAATGTTTTGACTTTTGCCTTTGATTTGTGGGAAAGAACTTTTAATGAGGTTGCAAAAGAGTATTCTGATATTAAAGCAGATTATGCACATGTGGATGCCATATGTATGTGGATGGTAAAAAACCCTGAATGGTTTGATGTAATTGTAACAGACAATATGTTTGGTGATATAATTACTGATCTTGGTGCTATGATTCAGGGTGGTATGGGTATAGCTGCCGGAGGTAATATTAATCCTGATGGTGTTTCAATGTTTGAACCTATTGGCGGTTCAGCTCCAAAATATACAGGTCAGCAGGTGATTAATCCCATTGCAGCAATAATGGCAGGCCAGCTTATGCTTGAAACTTTAGGAGAACAAAAAGCTGCAGCTGATATTGAAAAAAGTGTTATAAAAGTTTTGCGGGATGATATTTCAGATGTTGGAGCTGGTAAAATGGGTTTTACAACAAGTCAGGTTGGAGATCTTGTGGTAGGTTATATTAAATAATTTACCATGTTACAGATACTTGATATGTTAACTGTTATAAAATTATTATTTTGACTATTTAGTGCGTGAACGAAGAGTTGAAATTTTTTTCAAGTACAAGGCGGGTGCAAATTTTAACCGAAGGAATACATTGAGTATTTTGAGGATTAAAATTTAAGCCCAACGCCGTAATTGGAAAAAATGGCGGTTTTCGTTCGGGCACTATTTAAGAGGCCTTTGAGCAACTCTTTATTTTAATACAAAAAAGTGTTACTCAAAGGTTTCGCTGTATAAGCAGGTAAAAGTTAACGGGAAGACGTAAAGTTACTATTAAAGGTTAATATTTTTTATATTGATGTTTTAATTAATTTAAATGAATAAAGGAAAACAGGAGATTAGACTTGGATAATATACCAATAACAAGGCATGGATATGGAGTTTTAAAAAAAGAGTTGGAAACCTTGAAATCCAAGGATCGACCTGTAAATATTAAGGCAATAGAAGAGGCAAGAGCGCATGGTGATTTGTCGGAAAATGCAGAGTTTGATGCTGCTAAGGAAAGGCAGGCTTTTATTGAGGGGCGTATAAGGGAACTTGGATATAAACTGGGAAATGCTCAGATTATAGATCCTGATGATATTTTAAAAGATAAAGTAGTTTTTGGATGTAGTGTTATTCTGGAAAATATAGATACAGAAGAAGAGGTCAGGTATCAGCTGGTAGGGCCTGATGAATCTAATATATCAGATGGTAAAATTTCTGTTACTTCACCTCTTGGTAAAGCCATGCTGGGTAAAAAACCAGGAGAAGAAGTTGTATTAAATGCTCCTGCTGGAAAAAGAACATATGAGCTTGTGGATATAGTTTAGTTTGTTTAAACTAAAATGTTATATTTAATATATAAAAAGTGGAGGTTTGTTTGTGGCCCGTATAACTATTGAAGATTGTATAGACAGATCCTTTAGCAGCTTTTAACTCGTTCATATGGTTGTAAAACGAGTTTCACAGTTTAGCTAAGGATCAGATTATCTTGTGAACTCTCCCAAAAATGGGTATATAGTTATTGCTCTGCGTGAAATAGCAGCAGGTAAAGTAGATATGAAAAAAAAGTGATAAAAAATGTCTTTGTATACTTATAAACATATCAAGAAGTTTACAGGAAAGGCATTGTATAAATATGATATGATTTCTGATGGTGAGAAAATTGCTGTTGGACTATCTGGAGGATAAGACAGTTTAAGCTTAATGTTTTTTTTACATGACCGCTTGTCCAGAGTTCCCATCAATTATGAACTGTTTGCTCTCTATCTTGATCCAGGATTCGATGGTAGTTTTGCAGATTAGCTGGCTGCTTACTGTAAAAGTGTAGGGTG
>JASFBI010000065.1 GCA_030149595.1 Desulfobacterales bacterium | reverse complement strand
TCATACTTCTTGTTGACCCGCTTCTTCTTCTCACTGACCAATTTTCAAAGAACAAAAAAAACCTTTTTGGAAAAATCTTTTATCCCAAAAAGACAAGACGCATTTTACACTTTTTAATTTTAATGTCAACCCATTTTTTGCTTTTTTTAAAAAAAATAATATTTGCTTTTGCTAACCATTTTATATAAAAAGATTATCATGAAATTTTTAATTGTTGTAAACCATGTTTCAGGCGGTGATTCCTTTGCCCTGGATCTTGGAATAAAAAATTATAATGCTGGAATAAAAGCTACTGTAGAAAATAACACTAAACCTGTTGATGTTTTTGTAATACCTTGTTCTATTCCTGAAAAGTAAGTCCGCAAAAAGTAAGAGTTACTATTGGAAAGCCCTTAACATATAATTCATATAAAGATCTTTCCGTGGATCAATTAACAAAAAAAGTAAAAAGGATAATAGAAGATCTTGCCCATGCTGATTAGTTTATAAGAGATAGTCTGAAACTATTTTTTTAAGCTCTTCAGTATATCCTCCGTAGAAATGATCGCAGCCATTAATAATCTCTATTTTAAATTCAGGATTCCACTTTGCTGCATTTTTTTTAACCAGCTCGGCAGGTGCTATTTCATCATCTGTTCCAGTAACTACAAGTCCGGGAGATGGTAAGGTTTTTATATTTTTATAATCTAAAAAAGCAATTGGCGGAGATATCATTATACTATCAGAAACATCTAACCCATTAGAGATAGCAGAAGTATTAATCCATGATCCATATGAATAACCGGCAAGTAAAGGGCTTATTTTAATCCCCTGCTCTTTTAAAAAACTCACTACAGCTTCTAAGTCGTTTATTGATTCTTTGTCGTTCCCGGACATTTTAACTTGTCTGAAATTAAACCTTAATGTTGAATAACCCCTTTTTACCAATTCTTCTTGTAAAAGCTCAACAACAGGATTCTCCATATTACCGCCATAAAGAGGATGGGGGTGAGTTATAATCGCAGCTTTTTTATTTGATATTTGCTCAAAAAGTCCATCAAGTTCTATTTTATTACAGTAAATTATTACGCTCTTTTCCACTTCTACCCTTTTTGATAACTATCTCATTAGTCCGTAAGAAGCAGTTGAAGGATCATTCCTGTGTTAACAGCAGGTGTCCATTCGTCCGCGCCTGTGTCATTTAATGCTTACATACTCCCTAAACTCGTTACACAAACCTGCTTTTTTGTCAACAAAAGCATAAAAAATTAACCATTAAGGTGTTGAACATAAACACTTTTTAAAAAGGCTTAAAGTAGAATTAAGCATGGTTTAGGTGTCAGGTAGAATTTTATTGAATAATATCTCTTTCTACGTTAATCTGTTTTTTTTGATATATTAATTTATTGTTTTAGGAGTAAAAATGAAAGAAGAAAGTATTATAAGACTTTCAAATCGAATGGATCAACTTCCACCCTATCTTTTTGGAATGATTAACAAGATGAAAATGGAGAAAAGACGTAAGGGTGATGATGTTATTGACCTTGGAATGGGAAACCCTATGGATCCAGCTCCTGATGCTGTTATTGATAAGCTTATCAGCACAGCAAAAGATCCTAAATCCCACAGGTATCCTGAATCTTCAGGAATAAAAAATCTTAAACTTGAAATATCAAAATATTATAATCGCCATTACAATATAAATCTTGATTCTGAAAAGGAAACTTATTTTACTATCGGTTCAAAAGAAGGTATTTCTCATTTATGCCTCGCTCTTATGGGGCCTTCAGACTCAGTTCTTGTTCCAGCCCCTGCTTTTCCTGTACATATTTATGCTGCTGTTATTGCAGGAGCAAATGTTGTTAGAATACCTATAAGTCCTGATGAAACATTTTTAAATAGAATTGTCACTGTTTGTGAATCTTTTTATCCCAGGCCAAAAGTTTTAATGATTAATTATCCTCATAACCCAACCGGTGTTGTTGCAGACAGAGAGCTTTTTAAAGAGATTATCAAGCTTGCAAAAAGATTTAGATTTATGGTGGTTAATGATTTTGCTTATTCAAAAATAACTTTTGATGGATATGAAGCACCAAGTTTTCTTGAAACCCCCGGAGCAAAAGATATTGGAGTAGAGTTCGGGTCTTTTTCAAAATCATATAATATGGCTGGATGGAGAATTGGTTATTGTGTTGGAAACTCTGAAATAATACAGGCCCTTGGTAAAATAAAAGGTTATTTTGATTATGGAATCTTTTCTGCTATTCAGGTTGCAGGTATTATTGCTTTACGTGATTGTGATGATACTATTCCAAAGCTTGCTTCTCTTTACCAATCAAGGAGAGATACTCTGTGTGATGGTCTTGAAAGATTAGGCTGGGATATTCAAAGACCTAAAGCCGGAATGTTTATCTGGGCAAAAATTCCCGAACCTTTTAATAAAATGAGTTCAATGGATTTTGCTATCGAAATGATGAACAGAGCAAATGTCGCTGTTGCCCCGGGAACAGGTTTTAGTGAAGAGGGTGAAGGCTATTTAAGGCTTGCTCTTGTTGAAAATGAAGAGCGGTTAAGGCAGGCAGTACGACAGATGAAAAAAGCTCTTAATGAAATAGAAAACCTTTAAATTTAATAGTCTATTAAGTTGCTACTTCTTTGTAAGCTGCCTAGTAGTCCAGAGATGACACATCAAGTGCATGGGTCTGGATAAAATTTCTTCTTGGTTCTACTTCTTCTCCCATTAAAAGGGTAAAAATTTCATCTGAGGTTTCTATATCTTCTGATTTTACCTGAAGTAATTTTCTTTTTTCCGGGATCATTGTGGTTTCCCAGAGCTGATCGGCATTCATTTCTCCAAGACCTTTATATCTTTGAATATTTATCCCTTTTTTTGCTTCTTTCATCATATAATTGTAAAAATTTTTTATATCTGAAAAAGATGTGGCCTTTTTTCTTGTATCGTTATTAGATGATACAAGAAAAGGCGGGTTATCAAAAGATTTAATACTTTCATATCTTTTCAACATTATTTGATAATCATTAGAAGATAAAATACTTTTCCCTATTCTTAGAAGAACTTTTTCCCGGGCTTTATCTACAACCTCTAATGTATATATTTCTCTTTCTTCATCATATTCAACTTCGTTTGTTTTATATCCTTTTTCTTCAATACTTTTCTTTAAAGATATAAGGTTTTCTTTTTCTATTAAAAAATATTTATCTTTTACACCTTTATTTATTAATATTGTAAGTAAATCAATATCATATTCTCTTTTTTTCAGGCGTTCTACTGCGCTATTGTAGTCTATAAGTTTGTTTAAGAAAAAATATAAATCTGCATGATTATATTGTTCCTCTTTCCCATTTATAAAAAGAATTTTTTGTTCGCATATTCGTTTTACTAAATATTCACTATATTCGTTTTCGTTTTTAAGATATTGCCCGCTTTTCCCTTTTCCAACCCTAAAAAGAGGTGGTTGGGCTATATAAAGATAGCCTTTTTGAATAAGCTCCGGCATTTGTCTGTAAAAAAAAGTTAGAAGAAGGGTTCTAATGTGTGCACCATCAACATCAGCATCTGTCATTATAATAACTTTATGATACCTAATTTTTTCTATATCATATTCTTCTTTTCCAACTCCTGTACCGAGAACTGTTATCAGGTTTCTTATCTCTTCACTTCTTAATATTTTATCCATTCTTGCTTTTTCAACATTAAGAATTTTACCTTTTAAGGGTAATATGGCTTGAAATCTCCTGTCTCTTCCTTGTTTTGCACTTCCTCCCGCAGAATCTCCCTCCACAATAAAAAGCTCTCTTTCTGCAGGATCAGCAAACTGGCACTCTGCTAATTTTCCAGGCAGAGTTGAATCCATAAGTGTTCCTTTTTTTCGTGCAAGATCTCTTGCTCTTTTAGCTGCATCTCTTGCCCTTGCTGCATCTACTGCTTTTAAAAGTATTTTTTTTGAAATTTTTGGATTTTCTTCAAGATACTGAGCTAATTTTTCATTAACAAGAGATTCTACTATTCCTTTAACTTCAGTATTTCCAAGTTTTGTTTTTGTCTGCCCTTCAAACTGAGGTTCCATAATTTTTACAGAAACTATAGCGGTAAGTCCTTCTCTCATATCATCACCGCTTAATTTAATATCTTGCTTGTTTTTAGCTGTTTTTTGTAATGCAACATAATTATTTATTGTACGGGTAAGTGCGCCTTTAAACCCTGAAACATGAAATCCACCCTCTATTGTACTTATGTTATTTGCAAAAGAATAAAGTTTTTCTTTAAATGTATCATTGTATTGAATTGCAACCTCAACTGTAACATCTTTCTTTTCACCTTCTATTAAAATAGGATCATGTAAAGGTGTGCAGGACCTGTTTAAATATTCAACAAAAGATGTTAATCCACCCTCATAATAAAAATTATCTTTTTCAAGGGACTGGTCATCTTCTATTATTATTCTTAATTTTTTATTTAAAAAAGCAAGCTCTCTCATTCTTCTTGATAATGTTTTAAAATTAAATTCATTTTCATTCATTATCGTAAAATCAGGCTTAAACCTTATTTTTGTACCTTGTTTTTCAGTCTTTCCTGTTTCAGTTAATTCTGTTGTTTTCTCGCCTTTTGAAAATTTTTGATTGTAAATTATTCCATTTTTATAAATAGTCATATCAAGCTCTTCTGAAAGAGCATTAACTACAGAGATACCTACACCATGAAGTCCTCCGGATACTTTATAACTATCTTTATCAAACTTGCCTCCGGCATGTAGTTTTGTTAATACTATTTCTGCAGCAGGCACATTTTCATCCTCATGTATTTCTACAGGAATTCCCCTGCCATTATCCTCTATGCTTATACTTTGATCAGAATGAATATTTATAAGTATAGTATCACAATAGCCTGCCATTGCTTCATCAATACTATTATCCACCACTTCATATACAAGATGGTGCAGTCCTGCCTTGTCCACATTTCCTATATACATTGAAGGCCTTTTCCGTACAGCATCAAGACCTTTCAGAATTGTTATACTCTCAGCATTATAATCGTTGTCTACTTTATTCATAATATTTTCATCGCCATTATTATACAAACAAGTTTATCGTTCTCTAAACCTTTAACCAAAAAAGGGCTTTCTTTATCTTTAATATAAATTATTAAATTTTCACTTTCTATTATTTTAATTACATCCATAAAATATTTAGGATTAAATGCACTTTCTATTTTATCACCTGAATAATCTATTTTAAGCTTATCTTTAAATTCGCCTATTTCAGGGTTTTTTATTGTTGATATAAGCTCGTTATTTTCAAATTTTAATATAATACTTTTATATTCTTCTGAAGTAAGTATAGATATCCTCCTCAACATAGTATTAAACATGGTTTTTTCCATATTAACCGGAATCATGTTTTCTGTATCAAGAAGTCTTCTATAATCAGGATACTCACCTCCAAATAGTTTTATCATTATTGTTTCATTATCTTTTGAAATAATAATATGATTGTCTTTTATACCGAGTTTTATCTTTCCTTCTTTATTTATTACAAACTTACCTATTTCTGAAAACGCTTTTTTAGGAATTAATATATTTTCCTTAGGAAAATTCATTTCCCCTTCATATTCAAATTCATAACAATGAAGTCTTTTAGAATCAGTTGAAACAACTCTTATTTTTTTTTCATTTTCCTCACCGGTTTTTTCAAAAAGAATGCCTAACATATACATCCTTTTTTCGTCCGGGGAATATGTAATTGAGGATGTTACTTCAACCATTTTTTTTATATCAACACAATCTACGTCAATAAAAGTTATATCTTCTATTACAGGAGTTTGTGGAAAATTTTCATAATTGGATGCAACAATATTATATTGAGTGTCGCCTTCTCCAATTTCCACCCATCTGTTTTCAATTTCTTTCACAGGAATCTTATCAAATGGGTATTCTTTAATTATTTCAAAAAATTTATTTGAATTTATTGTAATAATACCTTCTGATTTCACTTCTGATTTATATTGTCCTGTAAAAACAGTCTCAAGGTTATTTGCAGTAATGCTTATATTTGAAGATGAAACATTAATTAAAATATCAGATGTAATTGCTAAATTTGTATTCCTTCCTGTTATGCCTTGAATTTTTAACAAAGCATCTATTATATTATTTTTATAAATTACAAAGTCCATTCTTTTCACCTTAAATTAAAGTTTTAATTATATCATTTTTTATTATTTTATTAAATATTTAAATACATAATAATAATAAGCATTGTTCATATGTTCATAACTTTTTATCCTATTGAAATTTAAACAAAAAATTGAAATAAAACTGTTCATAAATATGTTTTTAAAATGTTTATAAAACGCCGTTTATTGTTGTTTTTATTTTTATGTTCATAACTCCTGTTTTTTTAACACTTTATTAACAATAAAATGTCAAGAAAGTATCCATTTCTTAATTTTATGAAAATCTTTATCTTTAAAGGTGTCAGATGACCTTTTTTCTATAAATTTATTAAAAAGAGCATCAATAAGAGTGTAAATTTTTTCTGTGAAAAAAGCTTTTTCAATGATTGCACCTTCAATTTCTTCATTATTTTCAGGTTTAAAAGAAGGTGTTTTAAAACCACTGATATTAATACTCTCACCTTTTATTAAGAATTTAAATTCTTCTGTATCAATATTTAAAAGAAGACTGATACTTGTTACTACACCTCCTTTTTTAAGTGCAGTTTTACCCTCTTCAAGGCCTGCTTCATCACCTTTTATGGATATTTTTTCCTTTGTTTTACCACCAGGAGAGTTTTCAAGAACAAGACTATTACCAATTTCAAGGGTTATTGTTTTATAATCAGAATTTATTAACTCTTTTATATTAATCTTATTTTCAATTAAATACCAAATCCATGTTAGAAACTCATTACCTAAAAATTTGTATTTATTATAACCGGTTGCAATATCAAGCATTTTTACCTCTTTTTTATATTTCTTATTTTAAATAATTTAAGGAACTTTGATTATAAATAATATCTTTTTGTTGATCTGATAATTTAGATTTTTTTTCAATCATTGTATAGGGAAATAACCTGATGGGTTTTAGATTAAAAGATTTTAAAAAAATTGTTTCAAATACTTCATTAGCAGCTTTTTGTGTGGTAAATAAAAAAAGATTAGATTCCTCATAGTTCCATAAAACTTCATAAATATTAGGTACAGAAGGAATAATTCTCATAAGGTTATCTAAAACCAAATCTTTTATTTCTAATTTTTCATTTTTTGAAAGAAAAGAACGCCCACTATTTTCCAGTCTTTTGTCTATTTCTATTGAAATATGTTTTTTTATTAATTTTGAAGGAATACTTTTTTTATCAATTCTTAAATTAAAAAGGAAATAAGTACCAAAACTAAAACTGTATTTATTAAAATCAGGCTTATAAGGATTTTCAAAAGGAGCCCATCCCGCAGAAACTTCACCAAACTCATTTTCTATTTCAGGGATAGAATGTTTTTTAAGACCGGTTTGTAAATTATCCATAATTGAATCATCAAATTTTCCTTCAATATAATATCTTGAAATTGATGAAGTTGATGATAAAAACGCCATATTAACTCCTGATTTTATTATTTGTTAAAAAAGGCTTTTAAAAAAAGCCAAACATAATATCTATCATATATATAAATTTTAAAAAAGATTTTAAAATTTTATAAAAGCGGCTGTTTATCTATCTCTGTTCTATGACTGAATACAGGCATGTTTTCCCTTACTTTTTTTATTGTCTCAAGATTAATTTCACCGGATATTAATGTTTCACTGTTCTCAGAAGCTGATGTTATAATCACTCCATAAGGATCAATAATTCTGCTTGAGCCGCAAAAAGTAACAGTTCCATCTTTTCCAACACGGTTTGCAGCAATAAAATAAACCTGATTTTCAATAGCCCTTGCTCGGATAAGCGTGTTCCAGTGTATCAGTCTTAGAAAAGGCCAGGCTGAACACAAAATAAGGGCGTCAGCACCACCAAGAACAAG
>JASFBI010000064.1 GCA_030149595.1 Desulfobacterales bacterium | reverse complement strand
GCAAAGCTTTTTTTACCCCCGCCCACAGGGCGCGGTTTTCCAAGTTCTAATAAATTTAACCTTTCAGATAAAACCACCTGCATTATCAGATTACTAAAATACCCCAAAACCCGTTTTTTCTATAAACAAAAACTTCCCCATCAGTATGATTTTATAAAACATTGGTATATCAGCAATTATCTCATTTTTCCAAAATTTTATTTGCAAATTTATAATTTTTTACATATTATCTATCTGTAAATATTTTTTAACCTTTAACTCATTTCTACTTTTTTTACGACTCATATAAAAAGCTATATTTACTGCTAATACAATAAATCACACAAAAATATTGAAAATTTGCATTAAATTTATATCAAAATTATTTCTTTTACTTTTACAAGACCCTTGCAAATAATTTTCCATTAAAATTTAAAAACAAGAATAATATAATGTATAAATTCAAACTTTATGTTATCGGACAAACAAATTCATCGAAAAGACTCTTTAATAAACTGCATACATTTTTCAAAAAACACCTTAAAGCAAATTTTTCATTAGATAAAATTAATGTTTTTTCAGATCCTCAAAAAGCAGAAAAAAATTATATCCTGGCCTTTCCAACTTTAATAAAAGAGTCCCCTTCTCCAGTCAGAAAAATAACTGGATGCCTGAATAATCCAGAAGAAGTACTTAAAGCACTGAAAAGTGATAATTTTAATGTAAATAAAGAAAAAAATAAACAGATAGACATAGAAGATTGTTTTTTCACTATTAGCCGGCAAACAACAGATGGTATTTTAATTGTTGATCGTAACGGCTCAATAGTATTTGCCAATTTAGCAGCTGAAGTTATTTTTAACCGCTCTAAAAATGAACTTGTGGGCAATATATTTGGATTTCCAGCTGTGAAAAACAGATCGGCCAAAATCAATGTTTTAAATAAAAAAGGGGAAAATTTATTTATTGAAATGCGTGTTGAATCTACCTTATGGAACAAGCAAAATGCATATATTGTATTTTTAAAAAATATTACCGAAAAAAAAAATCTTGAAAATCAATTGCTGCACAGCAGAAAATTTATAGATATAGGAAAGCTCGCTGCAGGAATTATCCATGAAATTAATACTCCTGTTCAATTTATAAGTCATAATATTCATTTTTTCAGGGAAAGTTTCAAAGATATAAATGAAATTTTCCAAAAATATGAAACCCTTAAAACAGAATCTGGATTGTTTAGTGAGCTATCATCTATTAATAGTGAAATTGAGTTATTATTAAAAACACATGACCTTCCTTATTTAAAGGAAGAAATTCCAGCTGCTATTAAAGAATGTTTAGAAGGCATCGAAACCATATCAACTATTGTTAAGAGTTTGAAAGAATTTTCTCATCCAGGAACCAAAGAAAAAGAGAATATAAATATTAACAAAATAATTAAAAATACAATTATAATTTCTAAAAATGAATGGAAATATACAGCTGATTTAAAAACAGATCTTATGCCGGATATTCCATTTGTCTATGGCTTTCCTGTAGCATTAAGCCAGGTAATATTAAATATTATTATCAATGCTGTCCATGCTATTAAAGAAAAGATTAAAGCAGAAAAAGTCTCAAAAGGATTAATAATAATTAAAACAAAGAAAATTGGAAACAATATTCAAATTTGTATAAAAGATTCAGGACAAGGCATACCCCAAAATGTCAGATCAAAAATCTTCACTCCTTTTTTTACAACCAAAGAGATAGGCCATGGTACAGGGCAAGGTCTGTCAGTGGCTTATTCAGTAATAGTAAAACAACATAAAGGTACTATTTTTTTTGAAACAGAAGAAGGATTAGGGACAACTTTTACCATTAATCTTCCCATGGAAGATGTAGAGGAAAAAAACACAAAAAGTCGTTTGTAAAAGGATTTTAAAAAAATGACTATATCACCAAAAAAAATTTTATTTGTAGATGATGAACCAAATGTTCTGCGAAGTTTCAAAAGAATTCTACGTAACTTGCAGCATGAATGGGATATGTTTTTTGTAGTAAGCGGCAAAGATGCAATTTCATTAATGGAGAAACAACCTTTTGATGTAATTTTAACAGAATTGGTGACAGCAGATATGCCAAGCGGCCAACTACTTAAAGTCATTTCAGAAAAATATCCGGCCACTGCAAGAATTATTTTATCTGGCTGTACAGATCAAGAAATTATTTTAAACTCCTTAAAATATTCTCACCAGTTTCTATCCAAACCCAGCAATGAAAAATCAATCAAAACAGCTATTACAAAAGCTTGTGTTATTTGCAATTTACTAAATGATATAAATCTCAAGAAAATTGTTTCCGGTATAGTTTCGCTGCCGAGTTTACCATCTCTATACCATAAAATAAATAATGAGATTTTGTCAGATAAATCCTCTATTCAAAAAATAGGAAATATTATCTCCAAAGATCTTGGAATGTCTGCTAAAATTTTACAAATAATTAATTCTGCCTATTTTGGTTTACCTCAAAAAATTTCTACGATTCAGGATGCAGTTATGTTTTTAGGATTAGATACTCTTCATGCTTTGGTTATTTCATCAGATTTATTTTCTAAAATGGATACTACCCTGTTTCCCACATCTTTTTTTGAAGCTATGCAAAACCATAGCATAGGTACAGGCATATTTGCCAAAAAAATTGCAGAATTTGAAAATTGTGAAAAGAAAATATGTAATGATGCTTTTCTTGCCGGTGTTTTACATGATATTGGCAGATTAGTGCTTATTTCAAACTGGCCAAAAAAATATAAGGAAATTTTGGAAAAGGCTGAAAAAGACAAGCTCCCGGTTATTGATGTTGAAAAAAAAAATATGGAAACTACTCATTCTGATATTGGTGCTTATTTAATGAGCCTTTGGGGTATGAATAGTTCTATTGTTGAAGCAATTGGATTTCACCATTATCCAGATAAAATTACTACAAATCAATTTTCCATCTTAAGTGCTGTTCATATTGCCAATATTTTTGATCATAGTTTGAATGGAAATAAGAAAGAAACAGTTACATACAAAATAAATTTAAGCTATTTAACCAAAATTTACAGTAAAGATCAATTATCTAAATGGTATACGGCTTGTAAAGCAAGTGTTATTAAATAAAGAACAGATTATTAAAATTATTTAAGTGAAAATCTATACAATGGTTAAAAATAAAGGATTTATCAGAAATGGAAATACTTATTGCTGAAGATGACCTTGTTGGCAGAACCTTGTTGGCAGAAATGGTTAAAAAAATCGGTTATGACCCTTTAGTAGTTAAAGATGGAGCCAAAGCATGGAAAATTATTCAGCAAAAAGATGTCAAGCTATTAATTACCGACTGGCAAATGCCTGATCTTGATGGTATTTCTCTATGTAAAAAAATTCGTTCAGCCAAATTTCCAAATTATATTTATATAATCATTGTTACCGCTAACACCAAGAAAAAAGAGTGTCTTTATGGGATAGCTGCCGGAGCAGATGATTATATTATGAAGCCTTTCAGCTTTGAAGAAATTCAGATCCGTTTAAAAGCAGGAGAACGCGTGCTGGAACTAGAAAAAAAATGTAAAAATACAAATATTCAATTATTACAAGCTGAAAAAATGGCTTCTATTGGTCAGCTTGCAGCGGGTGTAGCCCATGAAATAAATAATCCTACAGGCTTTGTTTCAAGCAACCTTAAAACACTGTTTGATTATCAAAAAGATATTGTCCAGTTGGTAATAGAATATAAAAAACTTCTGAAATTACTTGGCTCAGTAAGTATATCATTTGATCTGCCTGAACTGATTCAGCATCAAATAAAAACTATTTCAGATTTGGAAAATGAAGCTGACATTGATTTTATATTGGATGATATTTCAGATCTTATAAGTGAAAGTCGTGAAGGCACTGAACGTATTAAAAAAATTGTTTCTAATTTGAAAGATTTTGTTCATCCAGGAACACAAAAGCTGCAAACCACACAAATAAATCAAAATATTGAATCTTGTCTTAATATTGTCTGGAATGAAATTAAATATAAGGCTAAAGTGATTAAGAAATACCAAGATATTCCAGAAATAAAATGCTACCCTCAGCAACTTAATCAGGTTTTTACCAACCTGCTGGTTAATGCAGCACAGGCAATTGAAAAAAAAGGGACTATTATAATTAAAACCCAAAAAAAAAAAGGATATATTGAAATAAAAATCAGCGATACAGGAGCAGGCATAAAGGAAGAAAATCTGTCAAAAATTTTTGATCCATTTTTTACCACTAAGCCTGTTGGATCAGGAACAGGATTGGGATTACATGTTGCGTACCAAATAATTCAGAAACATAACGGCAATATAAGTGTAGAGAGCGAATTAGACAAAGGCACTACATTTACAATATGTTTACCCTATTCTCGTATCTCCAAAAATCTTGCATAAATAGCTTCTGTTTATTTAAATATTACTCAAAAAACAGTTAGAAAACTGGAATATTAATTATGACAAATACTATGCCGCATACTATTTTATTTGTTGATGATGAAATACCTATTTTAAAAGCTCTACAACGTTTATTTAGAAAATCAAAATATCAAATCCTTGTTGCCAATAGCGGCCAGGAAGGAATCAAACAATTAAAAAACTGCAGTTCCCCCATTTCTCTTATAGTTTCAGATCAAAAAATGCCGGAAATGAGCGGATCCCAGTTTTTAGAACAGGCTAAAAAAATTTCTCCTGATTCTTTTCGATTCCTTTTAACCGGATATTCAGATATGGACGCAGTGGCCGATGCCATTAATAAAGGAGAGATCCATCGATATTTTACTAAACCATGGAATGATAATGATCTAAAACTTCAGGTGCAGCAAGTATTAAAAGAATATGACCTGATTCTCGAAAATAAGCGGTTAACAGCACTAACACAACAGCAAAATCATCAATTATTTAAAATTAGTAAAATTTTAAATGAAAAGGTGAAAAATGCGACAAAAATACTTAATCACAAAAACAAAGAGCTTGAGGCTAATTTGTTTAACATGATTAACTTATTTGGTTCTTTGGTTGAAATACATATACCCCATTTAAAAGGACATGGAGAGAGGGTTAGTAAATATGCCAAAGAAATTGCAGATGTTATGCAATTATCTGCAAAAGAGATACGTAATATAGAAATTGCAGGTCTTCTCCATGATATTGGCAAAATAAATTTTACTGAAAAATTAATAAAAAATGAAACACATAAATGGTCTGGTCAGGAAAAAAATATATATTTAACACACCCTGAAACAGGAAGTACAATGATTCAATTTATTGAACAATTAGAAGATGTTGCAAATTTGATTTTATGCCATCATGAAAATCTGGATGGATCTGGTTTCCCTAATAAATTAAATGAAGATAAGATTCCCCTTGGATCAAAAATAATTGCAGTTGCAGATGGCTATGATAAAATTTTCAATTTAAAAATTGATGCTGATAAATATGTACAATCTTACCTGAAAAAAGATGGATATACCAAAGATGCACTTAACGATGGACAGCTTCGCCAGCAGGGGGCCATATTATATTTAAAACAACATGCATTTACATGGTATGATCCAGATGTGGTTAAAGCATTTCTTGAAAGTCTCAAAAAACAGGGGGTTTACAGTAAAAATGAAAGAATAGTTAAATTAGAAGAATTAAAAGAAGGTATGATTTTAACACGTCATTTATATACAATTAACAAGCGGTTTTTACTGCCTTTTAATACATTTTTAACTGAAAGCTACATTGATAAATTAAAAGCAATTCATATGAATGATCCTATAGAAAATATTTTTTGCCAATCCAAAAAAGTCTAAGTTAAAAGGTTAAGAAATGAATGATTTTAAACATACAGTTCTATGTGTAGATGATGAAATTAATATTTTAAATTCACTTAAAAGACTTCTTCGAAATGAAAACTATAATTTATTAACTGCTGCAAGTGGTGCAGAAGGGCTTGATATTTTAGAAGAACAAGAGGTGCATCTATTAATTTCTGACCAAAGAATGCCTGAAATGAGCGGGATTACATTTCTTTCAAAGGTAAAAACCCTTTATCCAGAAGTGATCCGGATAATTTTAACCGGATATACAGAAGTAAATGCTATTACTGATGCAATTAATCAGGGACATGTTTATAAATTTTTTATTAAACCATGGGATGATAAACAACTTAGATTAGAAATATCAAAAGCATTGGAACAGTACGATTTAATACAGGAAAATAAAAACCTCAATAAAAAATTAATTGAAAAAAACAGTATGCTGCAAAACTTTTTGGAAATTGATAAAAACCGGCAGTCTTTTAAATTTAGTGACCAGATACTTGATGTTCTTTCATTACCAATAATAGTGGTAGATAAAAAATTTTCTGTTATTTTTTCAAACAAACTTGCCTGTTTAATTGCTATAGATCAGGAATTTAGAAACCTGCAGTCACAAATAAAGTTTATAAACAAAAAAAAAGAGATAAAAAACAAAAAAATTCTAAATGAAATTTATAACATCCAGATTATACCTGTAATAAACCAGAACAATCAAAATTATATGATATTAATGTTTTGTGAATAACATAGAAAATAAAATACAGGGGAATTATGCCTGAAATACAAATAAATGAAAAAAAAATTATCGTTAAAATTGTTTGTTACGGTCCTGCGTTAAGTGGTAAGACAACCAATCTCATGCAACTGCATGAGATTATCAATCCAGATTACTGCAGTGATTTAATGACATTTGAAACTAAAAAAGATCGAACTCTGTTTTTTGACCTTCTACCTGTGATGGTAACATCTGAATTTGGTTATAAACTTAAAATTAAATTTTATACAGTTCCTGGTCAGGTAGCACACGATGCTACCCGAAAAGCTGTTTTATCAAGATCAGATGGTATTATTTTTGTAGCTGATTCTCAGACACATCAATCTATGAATAATTTTGAAAGTTTTGAAAATTTAGAAAAAAATGCTTACAGGGTTGGTTTAAATTTTGATAAATTACCATTGGTTATTCAATTTAACAAACGAGATCTTAAAGATATTATTTCTGAAGAGGAAATTAAAAACCGCTGGCAGCCAACTAATATACCTGTAATATTTAGCTCAGCTATTTTCGGAAAAGGTGTTAAAGAAACATTTTTAAATATTCTGCAACAAACTTACATAAAACTTAACAAGGAGATAAAATTACAATCTGATTTTGGAATTGGCTGGGATAATTTCAAAAGTTTAATTCATAGAGAGGTCTAATATGGATGAATCTCAAATCCAGTTTGATGAGTTTGATAGAGAATATAAAATAGCTGATTTTCTTTCAGCATCTTTGATAAATGAAATCTGTCACTGTTTTTCAAAATTTTTCCCTGTACAATTTTTTTTCCTTTATCCCAACCAATCCATTTATTATCAAACCAGTTTTCCTGATTTATTATCAGAAGATGATTTTATATTATTTAAAAAATCAAATAAATTTAAACCAGCAGATAAATTTCAAATTAAAAATATAGAAATTATTATAACTCCTATACAGCATGAACTTGAAAATATTGGTTATATCGCGTTTTGTTATGCCCTGCCCTGTGTTTTAGATATAGATAGAATTAAAAACATGGCTCTTTTTTTCCAAAAAACAATCAATATAATTATTGTATTTAAATATAAATATCTAATAACCGCAAATCTTCATGGACAAATTGTGGAAGATTCCTATCTGGAGCTTAAGGAAAAAGCAAATCAACTATTAATATCTGAGCAAAAATATCGTAAATTGGCTGAAAATCTCGAAAAGGAAGTTATAAAAAAAACAGGCGAGATAAAAATTGCACAGATAAAGCTAATGCAGCAGGAAAAATTAGCCGCAGTCGGACGACTTGCTTCTGGAATTGCCCATGAAATTAATAATCCCCTTGGTTTTATTAAAAGCAATGTTGAAACTCTAAATGAGTATCTTATTAATTTAATAAAACTGGCCAAACAAACTGAAAGCTTTAGAATAGTTTTTAAAAATGATATTGGAAAGGAAATTAATAGTGATGCTTTTTTAGAGTGGTTT
>JASFBI010000396.1 GCA_030149595.1 Desulfobacterales bacterium | reverse complement strand
CTAACTAGTGCCCGAACGAAAACCGCCATTTTTTCCAATTACGGCGTTGGGCTTAAATTTTAATCCTCAAAATACTCAATGTATTCCTCCGGTTAAAATTTGCACCCGCCTTGTACTTGAAAAAAATTTCAACTTTTCGTTCACGCACTAACTAACCAGCTTGTTTGGAAGGGAAAAGCTAAATACCGCTCCAATATCTATGGTATCTTCAATCCATATTGAGCCGCCAACTCTTCCCAGGATTTTTGTTATTATAGAGAGGCCCAGGCCGTCTCCTTCGTTTCTATCAGAATTTATACGATAAAATATTTCAAATATTTTTTTACTGTATTCAGCAGAAACTCCTATTCCATTATCTTTTATGCTATAGATATTAAAATCTTTTTCTTTTGATGCAAAAATATCTATTTTGCCAGGTCTTTCAGGGTCAAGATATTTTATGGCACTAACTATTAGATTTGATAAAACCTGATTCATCTGAATAGAATCGCAATATGCAGAAGGGAGAGTGTCTATATTAATCTCTATATGGTTTTCTTTTATTTGAAATTCATAGGAGTTTAAAGAAAACTTTATCTCAGCACTCATATCAACAAGATTGATATTTAAAGGAGCTTTGCCAAGTCTTGATAGCTCGAGCAAGCCCTTTAAACGAGTGTCGATGTTTTGAACAATTGCAGTGATCTAGCTTATTGATTCCGGTATATCCTCGTCTATTATCTCTATTAACTCTTTTTTAATCAGGGAGCCTTCAGATTCATTTTCAATTATTGACACAATATCATTTAATGAAAATACAAGCTCTTTTACAAACCCCTGTACATTGACAAGGGGTGATCTTAAGTCATGGGAAGTTACATATATGATCTGTTCAAGTTCTCTGTTTTTTAATTTTAACTGTTCATTTAGTTTCAGACTTTCATTTTTTGCGAAATTTAAATTACTGATTAACCCAGCATTTTCAAGAGAGATAGCAGCCTGATATGCCAAATGTTTTACAAGCTCTGTCTGCTGTTCTGAAAAAGCAGAGCTTATCATTCTGTTCTCCAGATAGATGATTCCAGTTAATTTATTCTGATTTATCAGGGGCTGGCATAAAATAGATTTGGGTTTGAATTTTTTAACTGTTTTGTCATTTGAAAAAGGATCAAAAGCAGCAGCATCATCTAATATAAGAGGCTTTTTATAATTTTTCACATAATTTAAAACAGAAACAGGGACGGGTGTATCATTTGATAAAGGTTCATCTCTTAATTCAATTCTGAAATTCTCTTCTTTATATCCTATAACTTTCAGAATCAGACCTGACTCCGAAGTATTTATCATTAAATAACCATTTTGGGCACCACATCTTTCCATAACAGATTGTATTATAATTTTTAGAAGTGAATTTATATCTGTTTTTTGGGAGATGGCCTGGCTTGCATTAATAAGGTATGCAGCATCAACTTTTAAAAAAGGATCTGCTGTTTTTTCTTTTTTTGTAAAATATTTTTCATTTAATTTTGCTGCACATGTTTGTGCTCCTGTTTTTTTATATAAATCGACTGCTTTTAAAAAATAAAAATCAGCATAACTGCTGTTTTCTTTTTTAAACAAGGTAGCCAGCCTTTCATATATTTTGGCACAAAGGTAATTATAACCATGCTTTTTTGAAAAATCTATTGCATTAAAATACAGATCCCTGACTTTTTTAAAATCTTTATCCATGTAAAAACGGGCATGTTCTGCTCTTATAAAGAGAAGGTATGGAACAAGAACAGGACCTAAAGCTGCCCATATTTCAAGTTGTTTTATAAAACCATCAGTTTCTGGTGAAATATTTTTACTATCAGTATTGTTTTTTTTCTTTAAGCATAAAATAGTTAAAGGATAAAAAACATACCACAGGCGATACAAAAGAGAGTCTGTAAGTCCAGAAATATACTCTTTGCTGTCTTTTAAGTATTTTAATGCAGCCTCATATTCTGACAAAAAATATTTTTGTATTCCGCAAAGAGTAAGAAAAACTCCTATACTTAATATATCTCCATTTTTTTCCCATTTTTTTATGGCATCTTTTTCATTAAAATCATAATCTGTATACATTTCCTGATCTGCCCAGCCATATTTCACAGCTTCAAACATACCCCTTATTCTGGGAATATTATATTTTTCAGCATAATTTAAGCTGTCATCAATGTATATATCAATATTTTTAAAACTTTCACATTTTGCAATTATATTAAACAGTAAAGGTACATAGGAAAGTCCTCCATTATACAGATCGCCGCATCTTATACCCATGGAAATATTTTTTCTGCAGAGATCAATTACTGTATCAGGATCTTTTCTGTTATGGCATAAAACAAATAAGATTCCGTTTATGCCTTTTACTGCTCCAAAAGTATTAGGGTACCTGTCACAAAAGTCAAATACAATGTCCTCATATTTAAATGCAAGGTCAAACTCTCCTGATAATTGATGATAAAGGGCTATTGCGGGAAATGCGTAAAGAATTGCTTCATTCACCCCCCATTTTGCAGCCAACATAACAGATGTGGCTCCTGCTAAAAAAAGCTGATTTACTTTGCCTGTAAGATAATAG
>JASFBI010000063.1 GCA_030149595.1 Desulfobacterales bacterium | reverse complement strand
CAACTTTTTCTTTAGAGGAATTTGTAAAAGAGCTTGAGAAAAAAAATGGATTTGCTGGAAATAATACAAAAGAGCTTGAGGGAAAAAATAGATTTGCTGGAAATAATACAAAAGAGCTTGAGGGAAAAAATGGATTTGCCGGAAATAATACAAGAGAGAGTGCGATTTTGAAAAAAGAGATTGGTTTAAAGAGTTTGGATACAGGTGAAAATAGTGATGAAGATGATTGTGTGCTTGCAGAGTCAGTTTTGCCGTATATAGAGTCCATGCTGAATCTTTTTGGTTTAAATCATCAGCAGGTAAAAGATATTTTAACTGATATAAAGACCGAAAATCAGGAAATAAGTTTATCTAAATTAATAAAAAACCTTAAAGAAGTCATGCCAGAGTCTGAACAGTTTTCAGATTTATTAATTAAAAAAGGATCTTTTGGAGAGTTGAAATCCTTGCTGCAGGGAGTGGATATGGATGTTCCTTTAAAAGGGAAATCAACTTTTTCTTTAGAGGAATTTGTAAAAGAGCTTGAGAAAAAAAATGGATTTGCCGGAAATAACAGTATGGAGTCTGGTGTTTTGGGAAGAGAGGTGAAAGGAAAAGTAAATGATACTACCGGGTTATTTGATGTCTTAAATGAGGCAAGCAGTAAGAAAAAAGAATTAAAAACAGGGCAGCATGATAAAGCAGACAATAAAAACATGCTGGGTAAAGAAAAATTTCTATCAAAACATGATAATAAAGAGAATAAGGAAACAGTAAAAAATAGTATAGAACCCATTGCATGGCATGATAAAGCAGACAATAAAAACATGCGGGGTAAAGAAGAATTTCTATCAAAACATGATAATAAAGAGAATAAGGAAACAGTAAAAAATAGTGATGTAAAAAATATAAAAGAGTCAGAAGATTTTAATAAATTTATAAAAAAAACTGATGATACAGAGGTTGTGAAAAATGATTCAAATTTAAAAACAGTTTTAGAGGAAAATACAGCTTCAGGAATAAAAGGGAAGTCTATGGCATCAGTTCCTGGAAAAACAGATGAGAAACCAATGCCTTCATATTTACTTAATCAGGTAACAAAACAGATCTTACGTTCAGTAAAAGAGGGAGGCAAAGAAGTAGCATTTACTATAAAACCACCAAGCCTTGGCAGGGTAAGGCTTGGTTTTGAAAAAAGTATTAATGGACTTAAAGTTAGTATTCTTGCTGAAAATAAAGTTACAAAGGACCTTCTTTTATCTAATGTAGCTGATCTTAAAACTGCTCTTTTGGAGATGGGAGTAAAACTTGAAAAAGTTGAAGTTTTATTTGCAGGTAATTTTAATCAGTTTTCTGCCAATTTAAAGCAGGATAACAACAGGAAGTTTACAAAAAATCGGGAACAAAAAATTGATGGAAAGCAAAAACAGCAGAATTCTCAGGAGGTTAATAAAAAACATATTTATGCAAAAAAGATTGGAGAAGGCAGCCTTGATCTTGTTGCATGAAGTCTATGAGGTACAAAAATGAAGAATATTTTTTCCTCTTTTTTTACAGGGCGCACGGTGTAATTTTTCAGATAGTTTTTAATTAACTGGGGATGAAAGATGAGGGTGTTATCTATCAGCCTCGGACACAGACAATTAAAATTTTATTTTAGGTGTTATTATGTCACAAATTAATTCAGTTTCTACATCAGAAAGAGCCTCTTTTTTAGGAGGCGGGAATGAGGACACGGTTGAAGAAAAAGACCCACTTGGCAGGGATGCTTTTTTGACAATGCTGGTAGCTCAGTTAAAACATCAGGATCCATTAAATCCTATGGAGGGAACTGATTTTACCAGTCAGTTAGCCCAGTTTACCAGCCTTGAACAGATGTTTAACATGAATGATAGTTTACAGGAAATAGCTGGTTCCTTTGTTAGTGACAATAAAGAGAGTTTGTTGGATTATATAGGAAAAGATGTGGAGGGTACTGCCCTTGATATGGATTTAAAGGATGGAGAAGTTATGGGCGGGCATTATACAATAGAGAAACCAGGAGAAATTTTGATTTCTGTTTATGATGCTGCTGGTGTTAAAGTAAAAACTATCTATCATGGGCAGGTGGAAGAAGGCACTCACAAAATAAACTGGGACGGAAAAGATGGACAGGGGAACCTGCTGCAAGATGGGTTTTACTCCTATGAAGTTCTGTCAAAAGGTGAAAAAGGAGGTTATAGACAGGTTGAAAGCCTTATTACAGGAAGAGTTACAGGAATTATTAATAAATCTGATGCAGGATATCTTATAGTTGGAGATCAGATTATCAATCAAAAAAACATCACAAAAGTACTGGCTCCGGAAGAAAATTTATCAGTTACAGATTAAAAGATAAAATCAGGAAATATTTAAAATAGGGGGGGATTATGTCTTTAACAAGTTCACTTTTTTCAGGAATAAGCGGATTAAATACACTTGGTAACTCCATGCAGATAATAGGAGATAATATAGCCAATGTTAATACAATAGGGTTTAAAAGCAGCGGGTTTGTATTTGCTGATCTTTTAAGCCAGTCTGTAGCTACCCAGTCAGGATCTTCCCAGGTAGGTAGAGGAACAGCACTAAATGATGTGGCATCAAATTTTGGTCAGGGGTCTTTTGAGTCAACGGGAAATGCAACAGATCTTGGTATAGGGGGGGATGGTTTTTTTGTTTTAAGGGAATCTTCAAGTGAAAGACTTTTTTATACAAGAGCCGGGAATTTCAGCTTTGATGAGGATGGGTTTCTTACAACGCCAGGAGGATATGTGGTTCAGGGCTGGGGGCTTGATGAAAATGGTGATGATGTTGGTGCTGTTACAGATATCTCACTCTCTTCATTTACTTCAGCTCCGGAACCTACAGATAGAATTTCAATTGTATCAAACCTTGATTCTGATTCTGTAAGTAATACAGCTGCACCCATGTCAAATGCGTGGGATGCATTAAATACTCCGCCTATAGATCCTACCAGATATGAATATCAGACTTCTGTGAAAGTTTATGATTCCCTTGGAAGCAGTCATGATGTAACAGTATATTATGATAAGGTTTCAGATTCAAACTGGGAGTATATAGTCAGCTGTAATCCTGATGAGGATAGAAGGAGCTTTATTACAGGGCCAACAGATTCCCAGGCAGGGCTTTTGGCCAGGGGGGTTATACGGTTTGATGAAGGCAGCGGGCGTATTACTCCCACCGGTTTAAACCTGGAAACTCTTACAGGTAGTACTGCTTCTTTGCAGGAAATAACAAATCTGAGTGTGGGTGCAGGAAATACAGGGTTAATCGCAGCAACTGATGTTAGTACGCAGGTTGCTAATCCCATTGATATGACTGTACCTGGCACTATAACATGTACGTATAATGGAGCAACCTGGACGGCTGCGGGTGCAGCTTATCCTAACTTGTCTGTTGTAAGTTCAGGTGCAAATAGTATTGTCCTTAATTTGGATAATACAGCGAATACAGTGTCAGATATAACTGTTACTATCGCATCAACTGCGACACCTTCGGCAGGTCCTCCTGCAGATACCATAGCTTTTGATATTACAGGTTCTAATGACTGGGCAGCTGCAGCACCTAACACATCAGGATATCTGGAATTTTCTTCTGATTTTATTGGAGGAGTCGCCGGCTCTACTGTTCAATCTATTGAATTTGATATAGGAGCTCAGTTTGATGGTGCTTCATGGGCCAGTAAATCATTAACAACAACACAGTATGCAAGATCATCAACAACAGTATTTCAATCTGCCAATGGATATAGTGCAGGTGATTTGCAGGGAGTTGAAGTGGATATTGACGGGATAATTACAGGGCTTTATTCAAATGGGCAGGTAACTGCATTAAACAGGGTCTCCCTTGCCAAATTTTTAAATGAGGGCGGGTTGTATAAAGAGGGAGGAAGCTTATACAGAGAGACCAGAGATAGTGGTGATGCAATAACCAACCATCCTGGGACTAATGGTTTAGGCAATATTTCTCCAAATTCTCTGGAGCAGTCAAATGTTGATATAGCAAATGAATTTGTAAAAATGATTACCTCCCAGAGAGGGTTTCAGGCAAATTCAAAGATTATTACAACAGTAGATCAGATGCTTGGAGAGACCATAAATATGAAAAGATAATAGGAAATATTAAAAACATTATTGTATATATTTGTAATATCTAAATAAACATCTCATATGTAGTTGTAAAGGTTGTTTGGTATAAAAGATAAACTGTTCCAGTTTAAGATGGGATCTGTCAAAAAGATGAACTTTTGTATTTTGAGGATTAAAATTTTGATCTGACAGAGAGACTGACGAAAAAGACAATTTTCGTTCGGGTACTATTTAGATATTATGAGTAATACAATCTTATGGTCTTAAAATAGAGGTTTTTAAAATTAAAATTCTGCACAGAGCTGTCAAATTATTGACATGTCAAAAAATCTGCCGGCTGGTTTTGAGGAAAAGACAGATTTTTGACAAATTAAAATATTTCTGCAAGTTTATTTTCCGACACATCTCCGCTTAATCATTGAAAAAAATATGAAACTGTTTTTCTTAAAAGAAGATGGTATGAATAATGCATTAGATATATTTTATTATATGTTTTTTTAGTCTGTAAAAAATATATAACCTGCAAAATATGAAACTGTTTTTATATGAAAGTCCATCTAAACGATTAGAATCATTGAACTTTCATTTTTTATTGTGGCCGATAAAGAATAACCATGCTCAGGCCATGCCGGTTTTATGGAAGAACATAAAGTTAATACGTCTTTTTCATGATTTGTTATGGGTATTTCATGGTGAAAAATCCAGATCTGCCCCATGGCTGTTTGTACGGGAAAAGACCTTCTTCTGTCATAAATTTATCTGTTTTTTTTAATTTTTTATATATGAGAGTTCACTATGGATATAGCTACTCTGGTTGGTATGATTTCTGCTTTTGGATTGGTGATATCAGCTATCATGATGGGAGGTGGTATAGGGCTTTTTATCAGTATTCCTTCTCTTATGATTGTAGCTGGAGGTACTCTTGGAGCTACAATGATA
This sequence comes from Desulfobacterales bacterium, assembly GCA_030149595.1. GTDB lineage: Bacteria > Desulfobacterota > Desulfobacteria > Desulfobacterales > DAOWNP01 > DAOWNP01. Next base: position 3,049 of record JASFBI010000063.1, on the reverse strand, counting down.
AATTATCCTATAAAAGATGTAATTGGTGCAGTAAGTGTAGCAAAGAATGTTTTTTTTAATAAAAAACTTTCCTATAATACACTTACATCTGCTTTTGTAGAATATGGAAATAAGGCCAGGCGGGAAGGGATTTTAGCCCTTGAAGATGATATAAAAGATGGTGGAAATGATTTTTTACAAAAAGGTCTTCAGATGGCTGTGGATGGTCTTGAACCGGATGCCATAGAGGATATTATGGCAACCGAGATTGAGTTTTTGAAAAATCGTCATAATCTTGGTGCTGAAATTTTTTCAACCATGGCAGCTTTTGCTCCTGCTCTGGGAATGATAGGAACCTTAATTGGTTTAGTCCAGATGTTGCAGTCAATGGATGATCCAAGCTCAATAGGGCCTGCCATGGCAGTTGCACTTCTTACTACTTTTTATGGTTCAGTGCTTGCAAATCTTGTATTTATGCCCATGTCCGGTAAGTTAAAAGCAAAGAGCAAGCTTGAGACAATGGAGAGGGAGATAATAGCAGAAGGGATAATGTGCCTTGCAAATGGTGATAATCCAAGAATTGTTGAACAAAAACTGATGTCGTTTTTACCTCCTAAATTAAGGAGAAAAGAGTCAAAGTAATTAATTATATATATTAAACGATCTGTAAAATAATGAAAAGAAAAAGAAAAATAGAAGAATCTCCGGTTACTGGAGATTTGGTTCAAATGATGACAGTTTCTCTTTTTATTATATTGCTCGCTTTTTTTATTTTATTGAACTCCATTGCAGTGGTTGATGATAAAAAAACGATGGTTGCAATAGGTTCTTTATCTGAAAGTTTTGGTGTTTTAAAGGGTGGTACTTCTGTTTACCTGTTAAAAGGGGAGGATAAAGCCCTGACTTCTTTTTCTATTGAAGATGAAATTATAGATTTAACTGAGCTTTATATTAATGATGTAAAACTCTTTGGAGATGTACATATAACCAAAAAAAATAATTGTACAGTAGTGAGTATACCATGTTTTACTCTGTTTAATAAAAATCAGGACTCCCTTAGTAACCGTGGAACAAAATTTCTTGATAAATTAATTAAAATAATAGGCGGGAAAAAGTATGAGATTGAAATTACCGGGCACACGGATAACAGCTTTTTAGATGAGTCCTCTTTATACAGTTCCAATGTTGAAATATCATCTATGCGTACTCTTCAAGTGACGAAATATTTAATATTAACAGGAAAAATGGATCCAAAGCATATAATTTCATATGGCTGGGGCGAAAACAGACCTGTGATTTCAAATGATACATTTCAATCCAGGCAGTTAAATAACAGGGTTGATATCTTTTTTAGTAACAGGTCTTTTAAGGTAAAAAGAGAGTCTGCAGGAAAATATATGGTTAAAGGTTTCTATTTTGAACTTTTTAAAAAATAAAAATAAAGGAGATCTTGTTATAGATAGTAATGATCAAATAGATCCCAATGCGTGGATGGTTACATTTGGTGATTTAATAATGCTTTTGCTTACCTTTTTTGTTTTGCTTCTTACAATGAAATCAATGGATAGTCAGAATATAAAAAATATGTTTGTTAAGTATAATGAATCTCTGGGTTTTATGAAGTATCAGGGAGGTGTTGCTTTTGAAGGGAGCGGACTTTTTGGCAAGTCAGTTTTTTACTCAGGGCCTTCTATTTTAAAAAAAGCACTTGATCTTTTGGAGGGTACAATGGGTGAAAAACAAAAAGAAGCTGGCTGGGAGCTAAGTAAACTTATTAAAATTAATCAGGACAACAGAGGTGTTATTATTACAGTTGATTCTGATAATCTTTTTGATTCTGGCCGTGCTGATTTAAAGATAGAAAAACTTTTTGTTCTTAACTCTGTTGGTGAAATAATAAAAAATGCATTAAACGATATTGTTATTATGGGGCATACAGATGACAGATCTGTTACAAAAGGATTCAGAAGGTCAAACTGGGATTTATCATTTTATCGTGCATTGAGTGTTTATTATTATATGACAGACTCTTTGGGGGTAAATGAAAAACAGATCGCAGTGGGTGGTTATGGAGATACAAATCCCTTATATGTTAATGATACAGAGGCAGGCAGGGGGGGGAACCGAAGAGTTGAGTTTGTTTTAAAATTAAAGAAAAAAAGATTATAAAAAAATAAATTTTGTTTTTATAAGAAAATGGAGATGTTGTGGGAAAAAATAAACAGAACGATAAAAAAGAGAGCGGTCAAAAAGAGAAGAGAACTCTGTTTTCTATGAGAAATATTATAATAGGTGTTTGTGTTTGTATGGTTCTATCTGCAGTAATTTTTTGGTTGTTTATGGGGGGAAGTACCTCAGAGCCTTCTTTAAAAGTTGATGCAGAACCTCCTGGAAAATCTGATGCCAGTGTAGATGCAGGATATAGTAATATATTCTCTCTGGGGTCTTATGTTGTCAATCTGAAAGATTCAGGAGGTAATAGATTTTTAAAAGTATTTATTAAATTAGAGTTGTCAGAAACAGTATTAAAAGTGGAGTTAAAACAGCGGGCATATGAAATTAGAGATCTTCTTATTATCTATTTAAGTAGTAAATCTATGGATGAGGTACAGACAAGTGCAGGTAAGATCTCCTTAAGAAATGGGATGATAAAACGTATAAATCAGCGCCTTAAAACAGGCAAAATCAAAAATCTTTATTTTACTGAATTTATTGTGCAATAAAAATTATGAGTGATATATTAAGTCAGGATGAAGTTGACAGTCTTTTAGATGGCATGAATAAAGGTGCTGTTGCCAGTGAAACAGATGTGCCTTCCTATGATGAAGATAGTGCCGTAAAATATGATTTTTATAGTCAGGACCGTGTTATACGCGGCAGGATGCCTACTTTTGAAGTGGTAATAGAGCGTTTTGCAAGAGAGGTTAGAACAAGTCTGACTTCTCTGCTTCGTACTAACATAGATATTGCAGCAGGAGCTTTAGATACCCTGAAATTTTCTGATTTTGGAAGATCACTTCCCGTTCCTACCAGTTTGCACATGTTTCGTATGGATCCTTTTAGTGGTCAT
>JASFBI010000062.1 GCA_030149595.1 Desulfobacterales bacterium | reverse complement strand
TCTGAATATTGGGAGCCTGATTGCCATAATCCCAGAACAAAACCCCCCAGGCAGTTATAAAACCCGTCAAGGAGATATTAGTATAAAACAGTTTATCCTTTTTTGACAAACTATCAAAAGCAGTACTCTCTCTGCCAAAAGGAAAAATAATCAAAAAACAGATAATTAAGAAAAATATTTTTATCTTCATTTCTCAACACTGAATCAAAGGTGACATTGCTTCAAAGAAAAGCCCTTGAGAGAAAAGCTAATTGTTTATTCTTTCAATTTAATTACTCTTTACCCAAATTTATGATGAATTTTGATAAACGAATTTGCATAAATACCTGTAACTTTTCTTAACAACCTTTTTGCCATTTTTTCTGATTTAAAGGTTGTTTGTCAAGGTTTGGAACTTTATAGTTATTTTTATATGAAACTCTGTCCAACAGACCGTAATCATAAAAGTTTCAATTTTTGTTGTGGCTGATAAATCTGCCATGTATGTTATACTGGTATGCTTAGTTTTTTTACCTGCTATAAAACCAACTTTATTCTATATACTAAATTTTATTTATATACTCAAGCATCACATGACATTTATGCAAATCAGTACCCTTTTGGCAGTATAAACTTTTACTACACAGGCTGTTAATACTCAAAGAAAACACCAGATCTTAATATCCTAATATGGAACCTATTTGAAAAACAGCCGTTGACAATCCAAAAGCAAGGGTCGTATTAAATACTATGGAAAAAAAGCCCCATTTCCAGGAACCTGCTTCACGAGCAATACAAACAACAGCAACAAAACAAGGAGCATAAAAAATTGTAAAAATAATTAAGCTGAAAGCTACCAGGGGACTCCATCCAGAATCATTAGCCAGTGCTTTTGAAAGCAATACAGTTTCTTCCGGATCAACTTCTCCGAGAGAATAAGCTGTGCCAAGGGTTGATACAACTACCTCCTTTGCTGCAAAACCACCTAAAAGTGCGATATTAGTCCTCCAGTCAAAACCAGCCAGCTTTGTTACTCTCTCAAGAGCTATACCAATACGTCCTGCCATTGAATACCTTAATGCTTCTTTAGTTTTTTGCAAATCAATTAAAGAGCGCTGCTTTTTTAATTTTATTGCTTCTGCAGAATGTATCACACTACCTTTTGTATCTTGGATATCACCTCTTTTCCCTGGTAAAGCCGCAGCCGTTAAAGTATCTTTTTGTTGCTGAAATATTTTTAATTCTGAATCAGGAAGACTTGGAAAAGTCATCATTGCCCACAAAAGAATGGATATACCAAGAATAACCGTACCTGCTTTTTTAATATACTGCCATGTTCTTTCCCATGTATGAATAAAAATCCCCTTAAATGTAGGAAAACGAAAGGGGGGTAGTTCCATAACAAAAGGGGTGGGGGCACCTTTCATTATTGTAACTCTCAAAAGTTTGGCTGCCAGCAGAGCTCCTATCCATGAGATTAACGTAATAAGCACCATAACCATTGCCTTGTGTTCTATAAAAAAAGCTGCTATCAGCAGAGCAAAAACAGGGAGTTTGGCTCCACAATTCATAAAAGGCACTGTCAAAAGAGTTGCTATTCTCTCTTTTGGGGATTTAAGAGTTCTGCACGCCATAATACCTGGGACAGCACAACCTCCTGCAATACCACCTGATACGATAAAAGGCATAACTGAACTGCCATGCAGTCCAAAAAAACTGAATATTCTATCAAGCATATAAGCTACTCGTGCAAAATAACCTGAATCTTCCAGAATGGATAATCCCAAAAACATAAACACGATTATAGGAACAAATCCTAAAACACCGCCTACACCATTTATAATACCTGAAACAACAAGGGACCTTAACAATCCATCCGGCAAGTGAATCGTGGCAAACTCTCCAAGCCAGATGAAAAACCCCTCAAACAATTCAACGGGAACTTCACTATATGTAAATGTAAACTTATAAAGTCCTGTTAAAACAGCAAGCATGATAATTGGGCCCAAAAAGCGATGGGTTACTATTTTATCTATTTTATCTGAAGTTTGCAGTCTATTTTGACCCATGTGGTGTGTTACAACACCCTGTTTTAAAATTGAATTGATATATCCATAACGCTGATCTGCAATAATTGCTTCTGGACTGGTATCTAAAGTTTCATTCAGATGAACAGAAACTTTTTCCACAATCTGTTTTATCTCCTTTGACAAAGAGCTGTCTGTTTTTTCTCCGAGCTTTACAATTTGCTCATCATTTTCAAGGTATTTTAATGCTACCCAGCGTGGCAAATAGATATCTGTTAAAAAATTTGCATCTCTAATTTTTTTTTCACTTTCATCAAGAGCCTTATCAAGATCTGCGCCATAGGATATATTAAAAAGTTCAGGCTTTGTCTCTTTAAAACTGCCCGCAACTGTATCCATAAGCTCTTTTTTTCCCTTGCCTTTACGGGCAATAGTTGGAACTATCGGAACTCCAAGCAGGCTGGAAAGTTTTTTAATATTTATATCAATTCCACGCTTTTCTGCCACATCCATCATATTTAAAGCAATACATACAGGAATCCCTGCTTCCATCAGCTGAATTGTCAGATACAGGTTTCTTTCAAGGCTGGAAGCATCCACAATATTTACTACCATGGCAGGCTTTTCATTTACCAGAAAATCTCTTGCAACTACTTCTTCCAAGGAATAAGCAGTAAGAGAGTAAGTGCCTGGCAAGTCAACAATGTTAATCTTGTGTCCGTCATTTACATAAACCCCCTGCTTTTTTTCAACTGTAACTCCTGGATAATTACCTATATGCTGCCTTGCCCCTGTAAGCTCATTGAATAATGTTGTTTTACCAGAATTTGGATTACCAGCTAAAGCAATTGTAGCTCTCATTTTTTAATTAACCTCCACATCTATATAGTCTGCCTCACTGTTTCGAAGAATAATTGTAAAACCCATAATTTTCAAAGAGACAGGATCTTTTAGAGGAGCTCTTCCCTGTATTTTTATTTTAGCTTTTTTAACAATCCCCAGATCTCTAATCCTTCTGCCTAGTTCTCCTTTTGCTTTTACATCTGATATAACACCAGTTTGATTTACCTTCATTTGCCGCATATTTATTTTTACCATTACATCACCCCTGAATAAAGTTTTAAAAAATAAAAGTTATATATACCTAACTTTTATTTATATCAAGGTAAAACTAAGTCGTTCATTTTAATATTTTGATTGACTTAATATATACTAAAGACATAATCATAAATAATATTTTTAAAAAAGGAGATTTATATGGATGGGAAAAATAAACTTTCAGAAAATTCAGAAGACTATCTTGAAGTTATTTTAAATTTACAAAATACACAAAAAGTTGCCAGATCAAAAGAGATAGCAAAAAAGTTAAATATTCAAAGGGGCTCTATAACAGGAATGCTTAAAAAGTTATCCCGGAAAAAACTGGTCAATTACGAGCCATACGGATTTATTACACTAACCAAAAAAGGAGAAAAAATTGCCAGGGAAATTAAAAGACGCCATATAATAATTAAAGATTTCCTGTTTCGGGTATTACAGGTTGAAGAAAAAAAAGCTGATGCCATAGCTTGCCGCATGGAGCATGCCATGGACAAATCAACCGTTGATATGCTTTTAAAGTTCATCGCTTTTATTGATAAACATCCAGGAACCGATTCTAACTGGATACAGGAGTTTATTGATTTTTGCTCAGACAAAGAGTAATATCTTAAAATTTAATTATTTTCCCCTCTCCATTTATGTTGTTTTCAGCTCAACATTTATAATGTCCAAGAAGACTCATGTCTCATACACCTCTAACTGCATACTACAGTCTGTTCTTTAGATTAGAACATACACTCCTCTGTCCATTTACAGTTTAAGATACTAATACCAGCAGAGCAAAATAAATTCCAGAAAGCTGGTCAAATATATAATTTGTTGTATAATCATTCCATGATATATTATCAAAAAATTATCTGCCTAAATTATGGCAGTAACAAAATCATAAAATTCAGAAGCAATACACATCAAACATATGAACAATTACAAAAAAACAGGAGAATGGCTTTTAAATGAGTTTATTTTTGTATCAAAAAAACAAGCGCTATTTTGCTCAAATCCCAAGGGAATTTGAAAATATTGCTGAAAAAGAGCTTAAATCACTTGGCGCAACACAACTGAAAAACGAATTTCGTGGAATCCATTTTTCAGCAGACCAGGCAGGTCTTTACAGGATAAATTATAATGCCCGGCTTCTCACAAGGGTTTTGGCACCACTGATAACTTTTACCTGCCAAAACAGAAATGACCTCTATCGTGCCGGCAAATCAATTGACTGGACAACTTTTTTTTCACTTAAAAACACCTTTGCAGTTTATGCCAATGTTTCAGGAAACGATAATATAAGACATTCCAAATTTGCAGCATTATGTTTAAAAGACGCTGTGGTTGATCTTTTCAGGGATAAATACGGCAGCAGACCAAATGTGGATGGACAATCTCCTGACATATGGTTAAACCTTCACATTGAAAAAAAACAGGCAACAATCAGCTTTGATACATCGGGAGGCTCCCTGCACCGCCGTGGATACAGACAAAAAACTGTTAAAGCCCCCATGCAGGAAACCCTTGCTGCTGCTATTATAACACTGTCAGAGTGGGATGGGAAACAGCCGCTCTATGACCCCATGTGCGGCTCTGGAACGATTCTTTGCGAAGCAATGGGGCATGCCTGTTCTATTCCAGCCGGCTTTCTGAGAGACAAGTTTGGCTTCAGTTTTTTACCGGATTTTGATGATAAACTCTGGGGAAAAATTAAAGCCCAGTCAGACAAAAAAATACGCCCATTACCAAAAGAATTAATCAGAGGCAGTGACAAAGAAAAATATGCAGTAAATGCAGCCACTGTCAATTGCCACTGCCTTCCAGGTGGTAATAGTATAGATATCTCTGAAAAAAACATAGATGAAATACCTGGCATTGAAAACAGTGTAATTATTTCTAACCCTCCATATGGTATAAGGCTAAAGAACGACGAGGGAATAGACTCTTTTTATAAAGACCTCGGTGACTTTTTAAAGCAAAAATGCAAGGGATCCGATGTCTATCTCTTTTTTGGAAACAGGGATATGATAAAAAAGATAGGCCTTAAAGCAACATGGAAAAAGCCATTAAAAAATGCAGGATTAGATGGAAGACTTGTAAAGTATGAAATGTTTTAAACCCACCCTGTCCCAATTTTTAAAAAGGTACAGTTTTTTTAAAAAAACTGTACCTTTTTAACGAATACTCTTATTTCTTTATATGAAACTCCGTCCAACAAACCGTAATCATGAGAGTTTCTATTTTTGTTGTGGCAGATAAATCTGCCATGTATGTTATATAAGATAAAATTATTTAAATTAGACAGGCTTTCACAAAATTAAAAATCCAATGAAATAATCATCTGGTCAACTGACGATACTTAACACGACCGGATATAAAAGAATCCACACCAAGCCGCTTTTTACGATCATCCTCGTACTCTGTCCAGTTGCCATTGAAAAAAAATACCTGCCCTTCTCCTTCAAAAGCAAGAATATGAGTTGCTATGCGGTCTAAAAACCAGCGATCATGACTAATCACCACAGCACAACCCCCAAAATTTTCCAAAGCCTCTTCCAGAGCCCTTAAAGTATTCACATCAAGATCATTGGTAGGCTCATCGAGAAGAATAACATTCCCCTCTTCCTTGAGCATCTTAGCCAGATGTACCCTGTTTAACTGTCCTCCTGAGAGTGTTTCTATTTTTTTCTGCTGGTCAGATCCTGAAAAATTAAACCGGGCAACATAGGCACGGGAATTAACCATTCTGCCCCCAATATCAAGCTGATCATTTCCACCGGAAATCTCTTCCCATATGCTTTTATTAAAATCAAGTTCACGGGTTTGATCAAGATATGAAAGTTTTACTGTATCTCCTATTTTAAGATTTCCTCCATCAGGCATATCTATACCTGTAATCATCCTGAAAAGAGTCGTTTTACCAGCCCCATTAGGCCCTACAACACCTATTATACCTCCAGGAGGAAGTTTAAAACTCATATTATTAATTAAAATACGATCTTCAAAGGCCTTATTAACTTTTTCAAAATCAATGACCTGATTTCCCAACCTCGGCCCCGGAGGGATATAGAGTTCAAGTTTTTTTTCAGCCATCTCCCTCTCTTCTGTCTGAAGGTTTTCATAGGCATTAATACGGGCCTGGCTTTTTGTACGCCTCCCCTTGGGACTCATACGTATCCACTCAAGTTCACGCTGAAGAGTCTTTTGCCTTGTACTTTCGGTTTTTTCTTCACTCCTTAGACGAGCATGCTTTTGCTCAAGCCAGCTTGAATAATTCCCTTTCCATGGTATTCCATGGCCACGATCCAGCTCAAGAATCCAGCCTGCCACATTATCAAGAAAATAACGATCATGGGTAACAGCTATAATTGTCCCTGAATAATTTTGCAGGTGATGTTCAAGCCAGGCAACCGTTGCAGCATCAAGATGATTTGTTGGCTCATCCAGCAGGAGAATATCTGGCTTTTGCAGCAACAGCCGGCACAGAGCCACACGCCGTTTTTCACCACCGGACAGTATCTTGATCTTTTTATCTGGCGGAGGGCAGCAAAGAGCATTCATTGCCATTTCCAGCCTGGCATCCAAATCCCAGCCATCAAGATTTTCCAGCAGCTCCTGTACCTGTCCCTGACGATCAATAAGTTTATCCATCTCATCATCATTCATGGGTTCGGCAAACTTCATGTTGATCTCTTCAAACTCCCTGAGCAGATCAACCACCTCCCTTGCACCTTCCTCTACAACTTCCCGCACAGTACTTTCAAGATTAAGAACCGGTTCCTGTTCCAGGTAACCTATAGAATAGCCCTTGGAAAGAATTGTTTCACCATTAAAATCCTTATCTGCCCCTGCCAGAATACGCAGAAGAGAACTTTTCCCAGAACCGTTTAACCCAAGAACACCAATTTTGGCACCATAAAAATAAGATAACGATATATCCTTTAATACCGGCTTTTTGTTATAAAACTTACTCACACTGACCATAGAATAAATGATCTTGTTATTCTCATTACTCACAACTTGCAATCTCCCATATAAAAACATTCATTTTCCATAAAATGTATTCTTTTATCACTCAACTTTTAAGGATAAATTTTCCCGAAACTAACAACCATGGACAGACTGTTACAAAATAAACTTTTTTTCAAAGTCAAAACAAAAATATTTTAAACAGAGACATACTCTGTTATATCCCAGTAACCAAAATTAATTTTCCAACACAAAAAAACAGACAGATTACAATTCTACAACTGCTTATGCGAAACAATAATGTACTTTAACCTTGTTTGCTGTTTATGTAACAATATCAACAGTGCATGAGACAAAAATTGTCGTATCCCCCGCTTTTGGAGAACTTAAGGTTAAAACAGCAGTTAATTTTAAAATAAGGAAATAGCAATTTTATGAAACAGTGTGATTTTTAAAACCTGCTTACAGGTTAATGCACTGGTACGCCTTGCAAAAAGTAAGCTTCTAACAGATTTTTGTACTCCCTCCATATTTCAAAAAGATATTTGCTTATATTAAGATCAAATCGTAATACAGGGCTTGTTCAACAATCGGATAAGATCGTGGTTCGTTCCTCACACAATCTATCCTTATTCGTTATATTTTTTAATACACATCATTTGAATATGTTTTTGTAGATTGGAATTTCCAGTTTTCAATAATTGTTCCAACCATATCTCCGGCATCGAATTCTTCTCCTTTAAACCCGACCTTTCTTTCATCATTTTCCCATTTTGTCCATTTGATATTCTTGAAAATCCTATATATAACACCGTTATGTACTACAACAACTTGTTTTATTTTGTTCTGTTTATTTTTAGCTATGATCCAATATCCAGTTTGACGTGACATCAAATCATCTGGATGTATCTCTCCTTTGATTTTTAGAAATAATGTTTTTTGAAATTCCTTCTTTGCATCTTTCACATATAGTGTCTTGTGTTTCTCCCAATGCTTCCACTTTCCTTCCTGCTTGTAGTAGTTATCTTTTTCCAATT
>JASFBI010000395.1 GCA_030149595.1 Desulfobacterales bacterium | reverse complement strand
CTGCGGTAAATCATGAAAAAAACGTATTAATTTTACGTTCTTTCATATAACATAACATACATAGCAGACTTATCTGCCACAACAAAAATTGAAACTCTCATGATTACAGTTTGTTGAACGGAGTTTCATATAAAAAAATGTTTAAAACAGGAACTGTAAATATGCTTATCAGTAAAATCATGAAAAAAACAACAGCTTTTGTCATCATAACAGAAATAATGATGAGTGTTTATGTTTTCATGGTTATTTGCATACCTGTTTTTGAAGTATCCGCCTTTGAGAATGACGGGAATATTGTTTTAACTGAAAAAAAAATTGAGTCCTATAATGCAGGTATTATACAGGATATATTAAATCAAATTTCCGGAGTTTACGCAGGAGAGTCTTCTGTATCCATCAGAGGATCATATAAGGTGAAAGTACTTTTGGACGGCAGAGTTATTAATGATCCCACCTCCAGTTTCGGAGGTGTAAAATGGGAGGCCGTTTCCTTAAAACGAATTTCAAAGATTGAAATTATAAAAAGCGGCGGCAGTGTAGTGTACGGAGATGATGCCAGTGGAGGCGTAATTGTAATTACCACTAAACAGATTGATGAATTTAGAGGACAGTTTGAATCCCATTTCGGGAATTATCAAACCCGGCACTATTTTTTAAATGTCGAACAAAAATACAGTAAGGCCGGCATGGGTTTAAGCACCAGCCATGACACAACTGACGGTTTTCGAACCAATGATGATGAAGAAAAAAAACAGTTTGAAGCTTACACACGTTATCAGTTCACTCCTGAAACCGGAATCAGTATTTCAGGGAGCTACTTGACTGAGAAAAAGGGATATGCTGGTTTACCTGAATATCCCACACCCAATGCCAGGAATCACTACCGCCTTTCCAGCGGGATTTTTTCGGCTGACTTTAAACATATAAAAAACAAGCTTGAGTTCATCAGTGCAAAAAAAGAGAATACTAATCCAGATAAACAATTGAATACCTGTTTATTTGTTGAAAAAATAAGTAACGAATTGACCGGAAATATTACTAACAGCACCATAAATGATATCTCTTTGGGTTGCGGAATAGAATATGCCAAAGCTTATGCCACTCATTTTGATCAACAAAAAGAAACAAAAAACTGGGTCTGTGGAACTGGTTCATACACTCTTTTAACTATTCCATTGACTTTTTCATCAGGTCTTCGAGGAGTGTATTACAGCGAATTTCATGGATACCTGAATACAGAGAGTAAAATTATATAAAAAAAAGACAATTTCTCTCTGCAATTATCCGCAACTCATACTCATAATACACCATCTTTTCAATTGTTGGTATGCGTTATCAATTTTAGGAGTAATATTGAATATGAAACATCAAGATCTATTCCCTTTTTCAGCCATTATCGGACAAAAGGCATTAAAACTAACACTGATTTTAAATGCCATTAATCATCGTATCGGTGGTGTGCTGATTCGCGGAGAAAAAGGAACAGCCAAGTCTACTGCTGTCAGGGCACTTGCAGAACTGCTGCCGAAAATCAAAGTCGCAGCTGGATGTTCTTATTCATGTGATCCAGACGGTATTTTGGGGCTGTGCGACATGTGCCTGAGCCGTTCTGATCAGTTAAAAGTTATAGTCAGACAAAAAAGAGTTGTAACACTTCCTTTAAACGCAACCGAGGATAGAGTAGCCGGCGGACTTGACTTTAACTTCGCAGTAAAAGAAGGGATTAGAATGCTTCAACCGGGTGTGCTGGCAGATTCCCATCGGGGTATTCTTTATGTTGATGAAGTGAATCTGTTAGATGATCATATAGTAGACATTATTTTAGATGCTGCATCATCTGGTGAAAACCGTATTGAAAGAGAAGGAATTTCCTTTAAACACCCCTCAGATTTTATTTTGGTGGGTACAATGAACCCAGAAGAAGGAGATTTAAGACCTCAGCTTTTGGATAGATTCGGACTTTGCGTAGAAGTGTCTGCAGAAAAAGATCCGGAACTGCGAATTTTAATGATGCAGCGGCGTGAAGCCTTTGACCAGACTCCTGTAAATTTTCTTCGGATGTTTGCAGGAGAGAATAAAAAAATAGCTGAACGTATTAAAGCTGCACAGGATATGCTGTCGACCGTAAGGATGCCAAAATTTTTAAGAATACTAATCAGTGAAATCAGTACAGAGAATAATGTAGCAGGCCATCGAGCCGATCTTATTATCGAACAGGCAGCACTGGCTCATGCTGCATGGTTTCAAAAAACTGAAGTATCAGCTGAAGATATCCAGGCAGTAGCTGCATTTGCTTTGCTCCACCGCAGACGTGATCCAGCCCCTGCCCCACCGCCTCCCCAACCGCCGCCGCCTGAAGAAAACAAGGATGACTCTCCGGATAATAATGAAGACGAAACCCAGAAAAATAAAGAGAATCAATCCGAAAAACAGACTCCACAGCAACATGAAAAAAATTCTGAACCCAAAGAAATGCCGCCTGATGATGATGATGAAACTGAACCAGAATCAAACCAGGAAGAAAGGGAACAAAATCATAGTGAAGATGTATTGGAACAGATCTTTGATGTGGGTGAAACCTTTAAGATTAAAAAAATTTCA
>JASFBI010000394.1 GCA_030149595.1 Desulfobacterales bacterium | reverse complement strand
AACTCGACAGGCTGTTACAGAATAAAAATTTCTTCAAGTTCAAGGCAAAAAAATAAATTTAACCGCAGGCATACCCGTTGTATTCCGAGGATTAAATTTATTTTTTAACGCAGAAATTGGACAAAATAGTGTTTTGTAACAGCCTGTCGAACGATTGCGATAACCAGCAGCCAGGAAAGCTGAACCGCTATCATGGACTTTCTTAAAAGCTATACATAGTCAAAATGTGACCGTGTCGCCTAAATTATGAAAAAAGTTTGTATATTTCATCTGCATGTCTTTTTGAAGCACCCTGGGAAAGGCAAACTGCTTTTTTTGCAAGCTCCCCTGTTTTTTTAAGTTTTTCTGGTCTGTCTAACAGATAAATGATTTTTTCATAAAGCTCTTTTTTGTTATTCACTCTTATGCCACCACCTGTTTGCTCAAGTATTGATGCTGCATATGTAAAATCTTCAGTTGATCTGCCATAAAAAACAGGTTTTGACCACATGGCAGGTTCCAGCATATTTTGTCCTCCAAGGGGAACAAGACTTGCGCCGCAAAAAGCAACTGTTGCTGCAGAGTAAATATTTAATAACTCCCCTATGGTATCTACAAGAACAACCTGAGTATCTCTTTGTCTGTTTTCATCTTTAAATTCAGATTTTAATTGAAAAGACAATCCACTATCGGTAATAATACTGGCAATATCATTACACCGTTCAACATGTCTTGGGACCAAAATCAGAATTAAATGTGGAAATTTTTGTAAAATTTTTTTATATACATCTATAATAATTTCTTCCTCTCCTGTTCTTGTGCTTCCTGCAACAAAAACTAAGTCATTTTTTTTTATATTAAACTGTGTTTTGATTTTTAATTTAATTGTAGAGTCTGTTTTAATATTTAAATTGTCATATTTCGCATTACCGTGTATTACAACCCTTTTGTCAGGAGCTCCAATAGACTTTATTCTTTCTGCATCTTTATTTGAAATCATGCTGAAAAGATCAACGCGGGCCAGCACATATTTAATAAGAGAACGAATTTTTTTGTATTTACCAATTGACCTGCCTGATATTCGTCCATTTACAATGGCTATTTTAATTTTTCTTTTTTTTGCTGTAATAATCCAGTTTGGCCATATTTCGGTTTCAAGACATATCAACAGATCAGGCTTTAATTTGTTTAAAAAATTGTTTACTGCCCATACAAAATCTAAAGGAGCATATAAACATAATGTTTTGTTTTGCAAAGTTTTACAAGCAGTTCTGTAACCATAATTTGTTGTACAGGTTACAATAACTGAGCAATTTGGCAATCTGTGCGTTATCTCATCTATTAAAGATTTGGCAACACTTACTTCACCTACTGAAACCGCATGTATCCATATGCGGGGATAACCTGATTTGCTCTTTTTTTCGTCTATCTGAATGAACCCAAGTCTTTGTTTTATGCTTTTATTATGCTTTGCAGATAAAAGCATAAAACAATAAACTAATGGAAATAAAATTGAAATAACTGACGTGGAAAAAATTCTGTACAGATCATACCAAAATTTCATACTGCCACCAAATTAGAGATTTTATATATTGTATAAAATTTTATCTGATTACTTAGTGCCAGGCAGACTGTTACAAAACACTGATTTGTCCAATTTATCCGCCTTAAACTTGAAGAAATTTTCATTCTGTAAAAGCCTTTATATTTGCAAGTTTAATTTTGGGTATCAATGATCAAGTTCAATAAATCTGTTTTTTCTAATTGTCAAAAGATAGAGGTTTTTTTCTGCATCTCCATTATTATCAAAACTTGTTTCTCCTGTAACACCAGGATATAGCTTTATTTTTTGTAGCTGTTCCAATAAAATCTTTCGTGAATTAACAGAGTTAAGACTCAAAGTTTTAAAAAGTATCATGGCTGAATCATAGGCTATTGCTTCAATAAAACCTGGTTTTGAATTAAATGTTTTTTCAAATGAAAAAGCAAATTTTCTTAAATGAGTATTTTTACTTTTCCTGAAAAAGACTTCAGGAATTATAGAATCCTGAACATATCTGCCTGCCATTTTGATTAGTTTATCAGAATGCCACAGATTGGTTCCCAAAAATTTTATATCTTTAATGTCATAATAAGTAAATTGAGGTAAAATAAGCCCAACCTTCTCGGGTCCGTCAGGGATAAAAACAGCTTCAAAGTCACAAATACCTTCATATGAGTTTTTTTTGTCCGATTCAGGCAGATAGTTATGAAAATATTTTTTAAAAGCACTATTTTTTCCAATAAGATTGTTTATTGGTTTTACAAAATCTGTCTGATTTGTACTGTATGATTCACAGCCTACAATAGTACCGCCAAATTCTATAACTTTATCCCAGAAAAGATTCATAAAAGTTATCCCATACTTTTCATCAGGATACAAAACAGCAAATTTTTTCAGACCTAAAGTATTTATTACATATGAAACAAGTGTTTTTATCTGGAGTTTTGGTGTTAAGAAATTTCTAAAAACATACTCTCGATCCATTACAACATTCTCTTTTTGACTAAAAGTTATTATTGGAATACCAAATGTCTGTGCTTTTTCAGCAGCCGTATCAGCAGTAATAATAGGACCTATAATTGCTGCT
>JASFBI010000393.1 GCA_030149595.1 Desulfobacterales bacterium | reverse complement strand
TCCTTGCTTAAAACTTTACTTACATCAATCTGTTTATGTCCACATGAAAATAAAGTCAGTAAAATAATAAAAGGCAGGATAGATTTTAAATATATCATTATTTTTTATTTATTGTAATAGGTTTATAATTTGTAAAAATAAAGAATTAAATAGCTTTCACCTCAGCCACGACCGAGACCAATGTTCTAAGTAATAATTTTGATGAGTTTTTGGGTTCTATATTTTTTATAACCTTGCAGGAAATTATCTGTCTGAAAATATGTTGAAGTACAGAACAGATATTATCAGAAAAATTAAACCTGTTTTTTACTTGCTCATACAATACATATGAGCTAATTTACTTATATATCTATTAACCTCTTTTTGTCAATTCCAAGGTTAAAAGATACCTGTTTCTTACTTTTTCTTTGTGCTTTCAATTATCTGATTTGTGAAAAAATATCAATAACACATTTTCTAATTTAGGAAAAATAAATGTCTGTAATTGATTTAAGATCCGATACCATTACAAAACCTACAAAAGCTATGAGACTTGCCATGGCAAATGCAAAAGTAGGTGATGATGTTTATAAGGAAGATCCCACTGTAAACAGTTTAGAAAAGCTGGCTGCTGAAAAAATGGGTAAAAAGGCAGCTCTGTTTGTACCAAGCGGAACAATGGCTAATCTTATCAGTTTAATGACACACTGCAACAGAGGAGATGAGGTTATTCTTGGTGACAGATCACATATTTACACCTATGAACAGGGAGGTTCGGCAGCTATCGGCGGAATACATTCAATGGCTGTAACTAATGAGGATGATGGAACTTTAAAAATAAAAGATATAAAAAATGCTATACGAAGCGATAATATACATTTTCCTAAAACGTCTCTTCTTGTAATTGAAAATACACATAATCAATGCTGCGGGGCACCTGTTGGTAAAAAATATATGGATTTGGTATATAAACTTATGGCTGATCATAAAATAAAAATCCATATTGATGGGGCAAGAATTTTTAATGCATCAGTGGCACTTAATATAAATCCAAGTGAATTAGCGGCTCATGCTGATTCTGTTTCATTTTGTTTAAGTAAAGGTCTTTGTTGTCCTGCTGGATCATTAATTTGCGGTTCAGAACAATTTATTGATAGAGCTGTGCGTTTAAGAAAAATGCTGGGAGGCGGCATGAGACAAGCTGGAATTCTTGCAGCAGCAGGTATTATTGCATTAAACAAAATGACAGAAAGAGTTGCCGAAGATCATGAAAACGCAAAAAAACTTGCTGCTGGGCTGGCTGATTTTTCACAAATTATAATTGCACCTGAAAAGGTAAAAACCAATATTGTATATTTTAAGGTTTTAGAAAAAATCAGCATAAATAAATTAGTCAGACATCTTGAAAAAGAAGGTGTCAAAATAAACAAAACCGGTATAAATCAGATAAGAGCAGTAACACATTATCATATAAAATCTATTCATATAGATTCTGTAATAAAAAAAATGGCTAAGTGTCTTAAAAAACAGATAAATTAAAATTTATTCTTCTGAAAAATATTTCATGGATGTTTTTTTCAACTCCTTTTTGCTGAATAAAAGTTCATACTTTTCAAATTCAACTGAATTTGACATTTTTAAAGCTAAATCACAACATGATTTTTCATCTTTTGCATGGATCATGGTGTAGAGATTAAATGGCCATTCTTTGCAGGAAGGACGGCAATAACAGTGGGTAACCTCTTGGAATTCGGCAAATCTGTTTCCGACGGTATCAATATTTTCCGGTTTTATTTCCCAGGCAACCATAGCATTTGCACCAAACCCTGATTTTTGATGTCTTAATGTTGCTCCAAGTCGTCTTATAACTCCTTTTTCACAAAGACCATTTAAAACCTCTATTACTTTAGATTCAGTTAAACCAAGTTCTTCTGCAATTTTCTGATAGGGACGGCTTGTTATGGGAATATCACCGCCAATGGATGCTATGATTCTTTTTTCAATTTCTGATATCATTTTATATGCTCAGCTATGGGTTAAGATTACTGTTTTTTTTTAAAAAAAATTATAAATCATTTTGTTCTTTCAGGGAAAAGAGCGGTAATATCTTCTTTGCATGCATTGCATATCCCCCTTTCAGTTATAAATCCTGTTACAAGTCTTGCCGGTGTTACATCAAAAGCATAGTTTGCAGCAGGACTGTCAGCAGGTGATATGAGAACATTTTTTATTTCACCATCACATAATCCCTGTACATATCTTATTTCATCAGGATCTCTTTTTTCTATGGGTATTTGTCCAATCCCGTCTGTTAAAGTAAAATCAAAGGTGCTTGAAGGCAGGGCAACATAAAACCCTATATTATTATCCTTTGCAGCAAGAGCCTTTAAATAAGTGCCGATTTTATTTGCCACATCTCCTGTATAAGTTGACCGGTCAGTACCGACTATTACCATATCAACCATACTATGCTGCATAAGATGTCCGCCGGCATTATCAGTAATTACAGTATGTTTTATGCCGTATTTCCCCAGTTCCCATGCAGTAAGTCTTGCTCCCTGATTTAAAGGTCTTGTTTCATCAACCCATACATGTATATCAATACCTTTATCAAAAGCTGCATACATGGGAGCT
>JASFBI010000392.1 GCA_030149595.1 Desulfobacterales bacterium | reverse complement strand
GCATTATATCTTATACCCAGGGCTCTATCTCTTGGATTGGTGGTATTATTTGCCACTGTAATTACTTTGATTTTAGTACCCTGCCTTTATATAATTCTTGATGATTTTTATAAATTAAGCCAGTATTTACAATTAAAAACAGGCCATAAATCAAAAACTAATTTAAATAAGGAGAAAATGTAATGGGTTGCCTGATTAAAAAAGATATTATTAAAAAAACCATTGAATTTCACGGCCATACATGTCCAGGCCTTGCAATTGGAATACGTCTGTCTGAACTTGCCATGGAAAAGCTTGATATAAAAAATATTCAAAACCCTGTATGTGTTACTGAAACTGATATGTGTGCATTGGATGCTGTACAGTATCTTACAGGCTGTACCTATGGTAAAGGTAATCTTATACATAAAGATTACGGAAAATCAGCATTTACATTTTTTGACAGAACAAGTACGAAAGGGTTTCGTGCTATTTATAAATCAGATTTCCGTGGCAATAATAAAAATAATAACATGGGCAAAATCATGGAAAAAATAACTGCAGGCAGTGCCACAGATCATGAACA
This sequence comes from Desulfobacterales bacterium, assembly GCA_030149595.1. GTDB lineage: Bacteria > Desulfobacterota > Desulfobacteria > Desulfobacterales > DAOWNP01 > DAOWNP01. Next base: position 2,050 of record JASFBI010000392.1, on the reverse strand, counting down.
AAAACTCTACCAGGAAATGCGGCAGTCTTCCATAAAGAAAATAATGGATGCAGAGCTTGATGAGATTTTCATGGTAACTGAAATATCAAAATCACCTGTACGCCCGGCAAGAGTTTTAAATAGTATAGAGTGTAAAAATTGCAAAGAGATGGTTATGGAATCCAGAATAAGAATATTTGAAGGGATAAACCTCTGTATACCCTGTTTTATAGAAAAAGAACAAAAGATATAACATCACAGATAATTGCAAAACTGTATATACACAATATAATCTATACGCTGTAAGCCTTATGCTATTATATTGTGTATGGAAAACAATAACCTCATAAAAATTCTGTTATCAGATATATGTTATTCAGATACTTATAAAGAGAAGAAAAGCACTTATCACCAAAAAGCTGGTCAGACAGGAGGTAAATCAAGGCAGGTTTATTCAGGTTTAAATCAGTTTTAATTTTATATAATAGTAGAACTTTACAATACATTACCCATTACAATGCTCTCAATACTTTTTTTTATTATATTATCAGGCATATTTCTCATATGTTCATAACATTTTGAACATAAACAGACACAATCATTTAAATTATAAATTCTCTCTTTATCCATAAACTCCCTGCACATATCACACTCAACAACTATACATTGAATACCTGCATTATATACTGTCTGTTCGATATTTGCTGTACTCTTTTTTTTACTCCATATAACCTCAGCATTTTTTTGAAAAGTAAAGCCACCTTGAAATTCAGGGGGGGTGGTTTTTGCCTTTACTAAAATATTTATTCCAGGCAACAGACAATGTCTGGATTCAAAAAACATCCCGCCCATACTATAATTTAATGCTACACCATCATAAACCCTGTTTTCAGCACAATCCAAAAACTCTATAGGTAACTTTTCAAACTTACGCTCATATGCTCTTTTGTTTTGTACCATTTGCTCTCCTCCTATATTTTATCATTTTAATAAAACATCCATTAGGCACATCTGACTTTTCATCCAGATGTGCCTAAAACAAAATCATGAAAGAGACGTACTAATTTTACGTTCTTTCATATAACATACATGGCAGATTTATCTGCCACAACAAAAATTGGAATTCTCATTATTACGGTCTGTTGGACAAAGTTTCATATAAAAAACCCAGAAAAAACGTTTCAATTCTAAAATAATCTAAATAAAAAAATATTTCTTTTTAAATATACTTATTAAATATTAAACTTCTATAAACTAAAAGTCCATAACTTTTATAAAATCAATACATTTTTTTATTACCTTACAGACATGGTATTAAACTCTATATTTAAGCTGCATACCTTTTAAAAAATTACGTAAAAGCTGGTCTTTACAAACACGGTAATGTTTGTGATTTGGTTTGCGAAAAAACGCACTTAATTCATGTTTACTTATTCTCATATTAGCCATACCCATAATATTCAATACATCTTCTGCTTTAAGATTTAAGGCTATTTTTAATTTTGTAAAAATTATATTATTAGTCAAATGCTTCTCTGGCTCGTGCTGCTGCCCTTTTTTTTTACCCCGCCTATCATTAATTAAACCATTTAAAAAATTTGCCAGCTGAATGTCACTGCATTTCTGATAGAAAGGATCATCATCTTTTTTTAGCCATTCACTGATCTGGCTCCGTGTTACCTTGCAATCAGCCAGACCGAATATAGCAATCATTTTAGAATCGTTAAAGTCAAATATATAGCGGATACGGCGTAAAACATCGTTATTAGTCACAAAATACCTCTTAAATATAAACTGCTATTCAACCATTTAATAACTCAACTTCCGAAATTGTTCTTTAAAAAAAATAGTACCTTGATAGAAGAACAAAATCAAACCGAAAAATCTGGAATAGTAATTACTTTTCCAGATTAAAAGTTGTGAAAATACTCCTCTGGTCGCAATCCCTCCTAAAATCCAGCACGAAGAACGCATTGACTAACGCTTTTGGGGGTGTTTTGCTTCCTCTCCTCGTTCTGCTTTTATTCATAATGTGTCCACATGCGAATAAGTTTTACTATTTTTTCATCGG
>JASFBI010000391.1 GCA_030149595.1 Desulfobacterales bacterium | reverse complement strand
GGAGTCCTTTTACCTTTTTTTGGGCTTTTATAAGTTTTGCAAACTTTTCCATTTCTCCTCTTTCAAGTGATCCTGCAACAGCACGATCAACCGAATGGAATATATTAAGAGCATTTTCAGTCTCACGCTCCTTTAAAAGCTTCATGTTAGAAGCAGAAATTTCTGAAATTATTCCAGTCATATTTTTGTGTTGTATTAACTGTGCGAGAGAAAGTACTAAAATAAGCCCGGCAAGAAGAGCCAGAGTCAATTTCAAATTAAGTTTCATTACCCCTTCTCCTTATCATTTTATTTAGTGCCCAAACAAAAACCCTGTTTTTCATTTAGCACCTTAGTTCTGAAACCATGTCATAAAAAACAAGAAGTTCATTGACTGAAAAACCTAAAACTGCTGCTTTGCTGCTTTAGACGTTATATACGGTCTTTTGTGTAAAATGGGAAAGACAGATCTTTTGCAAAATTTTCCGAAGCACATCCAATACACGGTGCTCCTGATTTTATACATTCGGATGTTCCTGAATTCCAAAACCTGGTTGTACAATCTCCATATGTAACAGGACCTAAACATCCCAGTTTAAATAAACATCCCTGATCTGAAAAAGTTTTTGCAAATTTCTCCCTTTCATAATCAGGATAGCGATGGCATTGGTCATGAACAAGTTTTCCATAAAACATTTTTGGTCTGCCCAGCTTATCCATTGAAGGAAATCCAAATTTCAAAACATGAACAAGTGTTCCTATTATCCAATCAGGATGACTGGGACAGCCCGGCAGATTTATAACAGGAGTTGCAACACCTTCCTTTTTTAAAAATTTTGAGACACTAACTGCCCCGGTAGGATTGTTTTCTGCTGCAGGAATTCCACCAAAAGCAGAGCAGGTACCAGCAGCAATAACAGCTTTTGCACTTTTTGCTGCTCTTTTAATCAAATCTGTTATATTCTCTCCTCCAAGAACACATGCTTCAGGCATTCCTGCTGGGATACTACCCTCTACCACCAATAAAAAGTTACTGCTTTTTATGGTTCTTGAAATTATATCCATAGAGGTTTCACCTGTTGCTGTTGAAAGATTTTGATGAAACAGCAAAGAGATGTAACTTGTCAGTATTTCCGCCGGCCCGGGAGATTCAGAATTAAGCAAAGAGATAGAACAGCCGGAACAGCTTTGGGCCTGAATCCATAAGACAGGAGCATTCCCTCCTGCAAGCTGTTCCAAAGCACTTATAACTTTGGGAAAAGCAGACATTGAAATTCCGGTAATAGCTGTGATTTTCAAACCAACTTTTATAAAATCCCTTCTTGTAAATTGTTTCATAAGCAATATCTCCTTTTGCAAAAACAAATATTGAATATACAGTACAAAGGTTAAATAAATCAAAAGCCCTGATAAGTTTTATATGAAACTCTGTCCAACAAACCGTAATCATGAGAGTTTCTATTTTTATTGTGGCCAGGAGCAAAGATCATGCTCCGGCCATGCCGGTTATATACAGGTTACACCTTAAATTTCGTCAACATCTCTTTAATCTGTCCGGTTAAATCTGTCAATTCTACAGCACTCTTGTCCACCTGCAGAGAACTGGTTGTCATCTCTTCTGCTGCCTTGTCTACTTCTGAAATATCCCTTGCTACTTCACTTGCAAATCCCGAACTTTGTGTTATATTTTCGGTAACATCCCGGATACCATCTGATGCATGGGATGCGTTTTCTGCAATTTCCCTGGTGGTTAATAATTGCTCATCCATTGCCACCGATATAAGAGATACAATTTCATTTACATTATTTATTACATTTGAAATTTCTTCTACTTCCGTTACCGTAACTCTTGTTGAATCCTGTACACCCTTTATTTTTACCTTGATTTGTTCAGTTGCTGCTGCTGTTTGTCTCGCAAGTTCTTTAATCTCGTTTGCCACAACAGCAAACCCTTTACCTGCCTCACCTGCCCTTGCAGCTTCGATGGTTGCATTTAAAGCCAAGAGCTTTATCTGTTCCGAAATCTCAACAATGGTTTCAGTAACATTTCCTATCTCAATAGTAGTTTTGCCAAGTTCGTCCACACTGCCTGATGCACTCTTTGCTTTATAAACAGCCTCCTTGCTTACAACACTTGCTTTTTCAGTATTTTGTGCAATCTCATTAATAACTGTGTTCATCTGTTCTACAGATATAGTCACAGTACTAACACTGGTGGATACCTGCATAGCTGCTGCTGCTACCGAATTTAGGTTAGAATTCATCTTTTTGGCTGCAAAAGCTACAGTTTTCGCCTTGTTGGAAGTCTGTTCCGCAGACAAAGACATCTGGCCTGAAATTAAAGAAAGGGACGATGCTGAATTACCAAGTGTTTTAATATTAACAGCAATGTTTTTTACCATTTTTTTGATTTTTTCCACAAAAAGATTAAATGTCTTTGCCAGTTCACCTATTTCATCTCTGGTCTTAACAGGTATACGTCTCGTAAGATCCCCTTCATCTTTTTCAAAAAGCCTGAGAAACCCGACAAATTGCCCCAATGGGATACCTACAAACTTTTTTACAAAATAAGTCATTAAAATAACACATATTGCTATTATTGTAACAAGTGAAATCAATGAATTTCTCAAAGATAT
>JASFBI010000061.1 GCA_030149595.1 Desulfobacterales bacterium | reverse complement strand
AACGAAAAAGGAGAATATTTAAATCAACTTGTAACATCCAGGGTTGGGGGTGAATTTACAATGGTTGAGGCAGATAAGATTGAACTGATGGATGTATCACCAAATCAGCTTGTTAGTGTTTCAGCCTCTCTTATTCCTTTTTTGGAAAATGATGATGCCAATCGGGCATTGATGGGTTCAAATATGCAGCGTCAGGCTGTACCGTTGATGGAGTCTGCAGCTCCATTGGTGGGAACGGGTGTTGAAGCTGTTGTAGCAAGGGATTCTGGTGTTTGTACTGTCTCTGAAGAAGAAGGCGTTATTGAAGATGTAAATGCGTCAAGGATAGTGGTTAGGCATGGATTTGATAATTATAAGCTTGATAGTTATGTGACAATACATAATTTGTCAAAATTTATTCGTTCAAATCAAAATACATGTTTTACTCACAGGCCTATTGTGAAAAAAGGGCAGTTTGTAAAAAAAGGAGAGATTATAGCAGATGGACCTGCTGTTGAACAGGGTGAGCTTGCACTGGGAAAAAATATTACTGTAGCATTTATGCCTTGGCATGGATACAATTTTGAGGATTCAATATTAGTTAGTGAAACACTTGTAAGAGACAATGTTTTTACATCTGTACATATTGAAGAGTTTGAAGTTGTTGCAAGGGATACCAAGCTTGGTAAAGAAGAGATAACAAGGGATATGCCAAATGTTGGAGAAGATGCTTTAATTAATCTTGATGAGAGTGGTATAGTAATGCTTGGTGCTGATGTGAAGCCTGGGGATATACTGGTTGGAAAGGTTACTCCCAAGGGTGAAACCCAACTCTCCCCTGAAGAAAAACTTCTCCGTGCTATTTTCGGTGAAAAAGCAGGGGATGTGAAAGATACATCATTAAGGGTTCCTCCTGGAGTTGAAGGTATTGTTATAGATGCTAAAATTTTTTCCAGACGCGGTGTTGATAAGGATGATAGAACGAGATTAATAGAAGATGAAGAAATTGCTGTACTGGAAAAAAACAGAGATGATGAAATTGAGATTGTTGATAGAATTACCAGGGAGCAGTTGGAAAAATTAGTTAATGGACAGATCTGTGATGAAGGATTTTATAAGTCAAAACGTGGTAGTATTGAGAAAAACAGCGTTATAGATAGTAAATTGCTAGATGACTTTTTAATAACTGATTTTAAAGAGCTTTTTTTGGTTGATTCTGAAATAACTGAAAGGGTTCATGAAATAGTTGAAAAATATAATGATCAGATTAAACTCTGCAGACAGAAATTTAATAACAGGGTTGTGAGATATGAAAAAGGGGATGACCTGCCTCCTGGAGTAATTAAGCTTATTAAAGTTCATGTTGCAATGAAACGTATTTTGTCTGTGGGGGATAAAATGGCAGGTCGGCATGGAAATAAAGGAGTTGTTTCAAGGATTCTGCCCCAGGAAGATATGCCGTATTTTGAAGATGGAACAAATGTTGATATGGTATTAAATCCTCTTGGAGTTCCTTCCAGAATGAATGTTGGGCAAATATTGGAGATTCATTTGGGGAGAGCTGCAAGATGTCTCGGCGGGCAAATTTCTGATATGATTGAAGCAAATAGATTAAGTGATTTAAAAACAAAATTTAAAACTATTTTTTCAGATTCATCAGATTTTAATAAAGATCTTGATGAGATGGAAGATTGTCAACTAATTGAATTTGCCGAATATTACCGAAAAGGTGTGCATATGGGTACACCTGTTTTTGATGGTGCAAAGGAGATTGAAATTAAAAGTTTTTTAAAAGAAGCCGGAGTATGGGAATCAGGTCAGGCTAAATTATATGACGGTCATACAGGAGAACCTTTTAATGAAGCAATTACTGTAGGTACGATGTATATGTTGAAATTACATCATCTTGTTGATGATAAAATCCATGCAAGATCTATAGGTCCTTATTCTCTTGTTACCCAGCAGCCTCTTGGCGGTAAAGCTCAATTTGGAGGACAGCGTCTCGGAGAGATGGAAGTTTGGGCAATGGAAGCTTATGGAGCAGCTTATGCTCTACAGGAGTTTATGACTGTAAAATCTGATGATATGGCAGGCAGGACTCGTATGTATGAGAAAATAGTCAAAGGGCAGAATCTTTTGGAGCCTGGTATACCTGAATCATTCCGGGTTTTGACGAAGGAATTGCAAAGTTTAGGTTTGGATATAACCCTTATTGAAAAAGAACAGTAAGGAGATAATGATGGAAACTGTGTACGATTTTTTTGCGAAACCTACTGATCCAAGATTATATACAGGAGTAAAAGTATCTTTGGCATCATCAGATCAGATTCGTCAATGGTCATACGGTGAGATAAAGAAACCGGAGACAATAAATTACAGGACTTTTAAACCTGAGAGAGAAGGGCTTTTTTGTGCAAAAATCTTTGGTCCTACCAAAGATTATGAGTGTAATTGCGGGAAGTATAAACGCATGAAGCATAGGGGAGTTATCTGTGAAAAATGTGGAGTTGAGGTCATTCAGTCAAAAGTAAGAAGAGACAGAATGGCTCATATTGATCTTGCATCTCCGGTAGCACATATTTGGTTTTTAAAAAGATTGCCAAGTAAATTAGGTAATTTGCTTGATATAACCTTAAAGAATATGGAAAAAGTTCTCTATTTTGATAATTCTATTGTTATTGATCCTAAAGAAACAGGATTGAGTAATGAGCAGTTGTTGTCTGATGAGAAAGACCAGGAAGCATTAGAGCTTTATGCTGACACGTTTGAGGCTGGCATTGGTGCTGAAGCAATAAAATTGCTGCTTGAAGGGATAGATTTACCTGCAATTTATGATGATATAAGGGAGCAGATAAAAACAACAGGCTCTGAAGCAAAGAAAAAGAAACTTGCAAAAAGACTGAAAATTATAGATGCATTTAAAACTTCTGGTCTTAATCCTGTATGGATGATTATGGATGTAATTCCTGTTCTTCCACCAGATCTTAGACCATTGGTTCCTCTTGAAGGTGGGCGTTTTGCCACATCAGATCTTAATGATTTGTACCGCAGGGTAATAAACAGGAATAATCGTTTAAATCGTCTGGTTGAGTTAAAAGCTCCTGATATTATAGTTAGAAATGAAAAGAGAATGCTTCAGGAGGCTGTTGATGTATTATTTGATAATGGAAGGCATGGAAGGGTTGTTACAGGGACGAATAAAAGACCTTTAAAATCGTTATCAGATACATTAAAGGGAAAGCAGGGACGTTTCCGGCAGAATTTGCTTGGTAAACGAGTGGATTACTCAGGCAGAACAGTTATTACAATTGGTCCGGATCTTATGCTTCACCAGTGTGGCTTGCCTAAAAAAATGGCTTTGGAGTTGTTTAAGCCCTTTATTTATCATACCCTGGAAAAAACAGGTGCTGTATCAACTGTAAAAAGTGCAAAAAAAATGGTGGAGCGGGAAGCTCCTGAAGTGTGGGATGCATTGGATGAAGTTGTAAAAGAATATCCCATATTATTAAATCGTGCTCCAACTTTGCATAGACTTGGTGTACAGGCTTTTGAGCCTGTATTAATTGAAGGTAAAGCTTTAAGGCTTCACCCCTTGGTTTGTACAGCATTTAACGCTGATTTTGATGGTGATCAGATGGCTGTGCATATTCCTTTGTCTATTGAGGCTCAGATTGAAGCAAGAGTACTTATGCTTTCAAGTAATAATATTCTTTCTCCTGCAAATGGTTCGCCGATTATTATTCCTACTCAGGATATAGTTCTTGGTATTTATTATATGACCAGGGGAATGGGCGGAGCCAGGGGCGAAGGTTCTATCTTTAGTGATCCTGATGAAGTCAGGTCTGCATATGATTCAGGTGAACTTGACCTTCATGCTGAAATAAAGGTGCGTATAGATTCCAAAATGTATGAGACTACAACAGGAAGAATACTTTTATGGGAAATTATTCCCCATGATAATTTTATTTTAAAGCTAAGTCACTGTGTTGTTACAAATAAAAAAAATGCAGAAGAAGTTTTAAAAAGTATTAAAGCTAATGTGGCATTTGAAAATGTAATAGAAAAATATTCTAAACCATCAAAAATAAGTAAAACAGGAAATACAGAACTACTTAAAAAATCAGATATTCAAAAAATATCTGATTTCAGTTATGAAGATGTTGAGAAGATCTATGGAACTAAAGTTGGGTCAGTTACCGGATTAATCACAGCAGGTGGTAAATATCACTTTTTTAAAGTTCTTAAAAAGTATGATGAGATTCCATTTGAAAGAGTTAATATTGCCATGGATAAAAAAGCTTTGCGTGATTTAGTTGATTATTCATATAGAAAATTAGGTCCAAAGAGTACAGTTATTCTGGCAGACAGACTAAAAAATATTGGATATCAGTATTCTACTGAGGGTGGTCTTTCAATTTCAATTGATGCAATGATAATCCCTTCATCAAAATGGGAAATATTAGATAGAGCTGAAGATAAAGTAACTGAGATTGGAAATCAATATGTTGAGGGGTTGATTACCCAGGGGGAAAAATATAATAAAGTTGTTGATATCTGGGCAAAAGCTACTGATGATATTGCAGATGCCATGATGAAAGCTATGAAAGAGACTTGGCATTCGGATCAAAATGAGGGTGATACCAGTAAGGGCTTGGTAAATCCTATCTTTATGATGGCTGATTCCGGAGCAAGGGGTAGTAAAGATCAGATGAGGCAGCTTGCAGGAATGCGTGGTTTGATGGCAAAACCCTCTGGAGAGATTATTGAAACACCAATAACTGCAAATTTCAGGGAAGGTTTAACAGTTCTTCAATATTTTGTTTCCACACATGGAGCACGAAAAGGGCTTGCTGATACAGCACTAAAAACAGCAAATTCAGGATATCTTACAAGGCGTCTTGCAGATGTTGCCCAAGACTGTATAGTTGTTGAAGATGATTGTGGTACTCTTGCAGGAATTACTGTTGAAGCACTGATGGAAGGTGGTGAGATAATTCAGAAACTCGGGGAACGAATTCTGGGAAGAGTTGTTCTTGAGGATGTTCTTGATTTTCAAACAGATGAGGTTTTATTTAAAGCCGGGAAAGAAGTTACTGAGTCGGTTGTTGATTTACTTGATGAAGCAGGTGTAGCCAGCTTAAAGATAAGGTCAGTATTAACATGTAATACAAGATATGGTGTATGTGCCAAGTGCTACGGGCGTGATCTTTCCCATGGCAGAAGAGTTGAAATAGGCCAGGCTGTTGGTATATTGGCAGCCCAATCTATTGGAGAGCCTGGAACACAGTTGACCATGAGAACATTTCATATTGGAGGTACTGCAAGCAGAAGAGTTGAACAGGCTGATATTAAAGCGCAGGTTCCAGGAATATTAAAGTATGAAAAGAGTCTAAAAGTTGTAAAAAATGCTGAAAATCATAATGTAGTTATGAATCGACGTGGAGGGGAGCTTTATACTGTATCTGAAAATAATCGTGAACAGGAAAGATTTCCTGTAATATATGGTGCTCATCTGCTTGTGGATGATGGAGGCAAAATATCTAATGGAGAGCTTCTGGCTACGTGGGATCCCTTTACCACCCCAATTATTAGTGAGGTTGCAGGAAAGGTCAAGTTTATTGACATTATTCGTGGTGAAACCATGCAGGAAAAGGTTGATCCAGTTACCGGGAAATCCAGTCAGACTATAATAGAGGGTAAAACACCTGATGTCAGACCTTCTATTTCTATAAGAGATGAAAAAGGGAAAGCAATTATACTTTCGGGAGGAACTGGATTATCTGCACATCATCTGCCTGTAAATGCTATTTTATTAGTAGAAGATGGTTCTGAAATAAGGGCAGGAGATGTGCTTGCCAAGCTTCCCCGTGCTACAACTAAAACAAAGGATATTACAGGTGGGCTTCCAAGGGTAGCAGAGTTGTTTGAGGTTCGTAAACCAAAAGAGCTGGCTATTTTAAGTGAAATAGATGGCTATGTTGCTATTTCTAAAGAAACAACCAAAAAAGGAAAGCAAAAAGTGATAATATCTCCTGTAGATGCAGGAGATACAAAAGAGTATCTGATCCCCAAAGGTAAACATATAAATGTATATGACGGGGATTATATTAAAGCAGGAGAACAAATTGTTGCAGGTGCTGCTAATCCTCAGGATATTATGAATATAAAGGGAGAAGTAGCTCTTGCAAAGTATCTTGTAGATGAGGTTCAGGAAGTTTACAGGCTTCAGGGTGTGCGTATCAATGATAAGCATATAGAGGTTATTGTACGGCAAATGATGAGGCGAATTCTGATTACTGATTCAGGCGATACCGATTTTATAAATGATGAGCAGGTTGACAGAAGGAGGTTTCAGGAAGTTAATAGTGATGTTAAAGCAAAGGGAGGTGAACCTGCAAAAGGTGACCCTTTGATTTTAGGTATAACCAAGGCATCATTATCAACAGATAGCTTTATATCCGCGGCTTCGTTTCAGGAAACTACAAAAGTGCTTACAGATGCAAGTATTGCAGGGAAGAAAGACTCTTTATATGGGCTTAAAGAGAACGTAATAATGGGGCGTTTGATACCTGCTGGGACAGGATCTGTAACTCTTTCTAATGTTGAGTTAGATATAAAAAAGGACAAGGCGGATTCAGGAAGTGAAAATAGTAAGGATTTGGTATAGTGGTTTATAAATAGTATCTGGACGAAAACTATGCTTTTTCGTTAAGCTTCAAGGAAGCCTCTATATTTTGATCTGGGGGTAGAGATCGGTGGAAAAGATAATTTCTGTTTAACAGGCTGTTACAGAATAAAAATTTCCTCAAGATCAAGGCGAAAAACTAATTTGACCACAGGTTGTCCCTACTGTATTTTTTTTCGGATCAAATTAGTTTTCCAATACAGAAATTGGACAAAGTCGTGCTTTGTAAGAGCTTGGCGGGTACTATAGTAGTTACTATAGCGAGTGGTTATCTCGCTTAAAGATCTTACGATAAAAAAGTATTAATAAAATTTAGAAACTGCTTGACAAAAGCAATAAGGATGTATATTATCCAACATTTTGTCGAGATAAAAAATAGTTATGATTTCATGGCTTAAAAAAGGAGTTGCATTAAGCGTATGCCAACTATAAATCAGCTTGTCAGGAAGGGTAGGAAGAGGCTTAGGAAGAAAACAAATACGCCTGCGTTAAAAGGGGCGCCTCAGAGAAGAGGTGTTTGTACCAGGGTCTATACATCAACACCTAAAAAACCTAATTCAGCTTTAAGGAAGGTTGCAAGGGTGCGTTTAACCAGTGGGATGGAAGTAACCGCTTATATACCTGGGATAGGGCATAATTTGCAGGAGCATTCTGTTGTTTTGGTTCGCGGTGGGCGTGTAAAGGATTTGCCAGGTGTTAGGTATCATGTAGTCAGGGGGACATTGGATGCTCTTGGGGTTGATGATAGAAAGCAGGGCAGGTCTAAGTATGGTGCTAAGAAGCCTAAATAAATAATATATATTGTAGAGTGAAATATGCCAAGAAGACGTGAGGTTCCGATAAGGACAGTTATGCCGGATGCAAAATACAATAGTAATCTTGTGTCTCGGTTTGTATGTTGTATGATGCGTGATGGTAAAAAGAGTGTTGCAGAGAATATTCTTTATTCGGCATTTGATATTATTGAAAAAAAAGCTGGAGAGCCGCCTCTTAAGGTATTTGAGGATGCTATGGAAAACATACGTCCTGTTATTGAGGTTAAGTCCAGGCGAGTGGGTGGGTCAACGTATCAGGTTCCTACAGAGATTAGGCCGGGACGTAGGACTGCTCTTGCTATGAGGTGGATTCTTTCTTATTCCAGAAACAGATCGGAAAAGAGTATGGCCAAAAAGCTTGCCAGTGAGATAATGGATGCTTATCAGAAGAAGGGGGCTACCATGAAGAAGAAAGACGATACTCATAAGATGGCTGAGGCAAATAAGGCATTTGCTCATTACCGTTGGTAGTGATTTATAGCGTTTTTTTAATGCTATGGATTGCTTTACGGTCTCAGGTTGTGATTTTTGGGTAAATTGTGTTGTCGATAGAGTGATGTATAATCTGTATTTTTGTCTGAGATATTATAGTTATCATAATTGTATGCTATGTTTTGATTATGATATTTTGTAACAGGGGGACGGGAAATGGCTAAGGAAAAGTTTGATAGAACAAAACCGCATGTA
>JASFBI010000001.1 GCA_030149595.1 Desulfobacterales bacterium | reverse complement strand
AAAGAAGCCCTAAATTTTTTGTCGGAACCGGAAAAGCTGATGAAATAACAGAGGTACAAATAATTGAAGAAGAAAAACTTTTAGAAAACAGGTTTAAAGATTTAATGGAAAATTCATTTGCCATATCCATATAAAAGAGAGCCTGCATAGCAAACTCTCTTGACTTTCTGCGTTGTCCCATTTGGTTGAACCTATAATATATCAGACAGGTTAGCCATTTCAATTGCAGCTATGGCAGAATCCCAGCCTTTATTACCAGCCTTTGTTCCTGCCCGTTCAATGGCCTGTTCAATGGAGTCTGTTGTAAGAACACCAAATATTACAGGGACCATGGAATCAAGACTTACCGTTGCAATGCCCTTGGATACTTCAGAACTAACATAATCAAAATGTGGGGTAGCACCTCTTATAACAGCTCCAAGACAAATAATTGCATCATGCGCTTTTTTATTAGCTATAAGCTTTGTAACTAAAGGTATTTCAAAAGCACCTGGAACTTTTACTATTTCAATATCATTATCATTGACTCCGCTGCGAATTAATGCATCAACAGCACCACTTACTAACTTATCTGTTATAAAATCGTTAAAACGACCTGCAATAATGGCAAATTTTTTGCCTTTTGCAATAAGATTTGCTTCAGTTATTTTAGGCATTTTTACCTCTTATAGTTATGGTTTTGCTACCAGATTTAACATGTGTCCCATTTTAAGTTTTTTGCATTCCAAATAACTCTTATTGAATTCATTAGGGGTGGTTTCAATAGATACTTTTTCCACCACGCTGAGTCCGTATCCTTCAAGACCTACAATTTTTTTAGGATTATTGGTAATAAGTTTCATCTGCTTTATACCAAGGTCTGCTAAAACCTGGGCTCCTATGCCGTAATTTCTTAGATCAGCTTTAAAGCCCAGTTTTTCATTTGCTTCAACAGTATCATAGCCTTTATCCTGCAATACGTAAGCTTTCAGTTTATTAACCAGCCCGATACCACGTCCTTCCTGGCGTATATATAGAAGAACTCCGCAACCCTCCTCATTTATCATGGAAAGAGATTTATGAAGCTGTTCTCTGCAGTCACACCGCATGGAACCAAATATATCTCCTGTAAGACATTCGGAGTGTACTCTTACCAGCACTGGTTTGGTTGAATCTATCTCACCTTTTACCAGTGCTATATGCTGAAGGTCTTCAACATCATTTTCATAAACAATAGTTTTAAATGCACCAAATTCAGTGGGTATTTTTGTTTCAACAGCTTTATGAACAAAAGATTCCGTTCGCATTCTGTATTCAATAAGATCTGCTATTGAGCATATTCCTATTTTGTGTTTTTCACTGAACTCTTCAAGATCAGGCATTCTCGCCATTGTTCCATCATCATTCATTATTTCACAAATAACGCCATTGGGTTTTAAACCTGCAAGACGTGCAAGATCAACAGAGCCTTCTGTTTGGCCTGACCTTACCATAACACCACCTTTTTTTGCTCTCAAAGGAAATATGTGCCCTGGTCGTACAAGGTCTTCTGGTTTTGCATTATCAGCAGTTGCAGCAATAATTGTTGTGGCACGGTCAGCAGCTGAAATTCCGGTTGTAACACCCTCTCTTGCTTCTATGGATATTGTAAATCCAGTTTCAAACTGCGATGTGTTATTATCTACCATAAGCGGAAGGCCGAGAGCATCAAGAGCATCCCCTGTCATGGAAAGACAAATAAGACCACGCCCATGTGTTGCCATAAAATTTATAGCTTCAGGAGTAATTTTTTCTGCAGCAATTGTAAGATCACCTTCATTTTCACGATCTTCATCATCAACCAGAATGACCATTTTTCCTGCCCTGATATCTTTTAATGCATCTTCAATGGAAATGTTCATTTTTTATTAATCTCCTCGGTACTACTTTATCTAAATTTTTATATTTTGTAATGAAACTTTTATAATAAAAAAATAGTAAGAATTACAAGAATCCTGATTTAATTAGGAAATTTAAATCTATGTTCGATTTTTTTTTATTTTCTTCTTTATCTCTGTTTTTTGTAAGAAATTGTTTTACATATTTTCCAATCATGTCTGTTTCAATATTTACAATATCACCTACTGTTTTAAAACCTATGGTAGTAAGTTTAGCTGTATGGGGGATAATACTGACTTCAAAAAAATCACCTCCGCATGAATTTATTGTGAGGCTTATTCCGTCCACTGCAACAGAACCTTTTTCTATCATATAATATGACAAATCATTTGAAATATTTATAGTTACAACAACTGCATTTGATAAAACAGTTTTGCTTTTTATTACTCCTGTTCCATCTATATGCCCTGAGACTAAATGCCCGTCTATACGATCAGAAAAGCACAATGCCCGTTCAAGATTGAGACGATGGCCTATTGTTGCCATACTTAAACTAGTTTTAGATACGGTCTCAGGAGCAACATCAACCTCAAAAATGTTTTGACTAATATTCACTGCTGTAAGACATGCACCATTAACAGCTATACTATCTCCTATTTTGACCTCTTTTAGAGAAAAGTCGGCCTCAATGATAAGTTTTTTCCCCTGGCCATTTGGACTTATAGTTTTTAATGTGCCGAGACCTTCTATGATACCTGTAAACATTATTTAACCTGTTTAAAATTTATATATATTTTATTAATTTGCAAAATATTTTTACCTTTTATCTATATATATCCCGATATCATAATGTCATCATCAAAGCGGTTTACAGATATATTTTTTATATTAATACTGTCTTTCATAAGACTGTGACCATTACCAGAACATATTGGTATCCCATTTCCACCAATAAACTTAGGTGCATAAAACATGTAAATTTTATCAGTAAAACCTGATAAAATAAAAGATGAAATTATATGACTTCCACCTTCAACAAGCAAACTGTTTATTTTTAACTCTCCAAGATGATTCAAGAGAGTACAGATATCTAACCCCTCTTTTTTGACAGAAAGTGTAATAATTTTCACACCCATCTCTTCAAGCTGTTTTTTTTTAGTATAAGCTCCCTCTTTTTTTGTTGCAATTATTGTGTATGCATTAGATTTAAGATTAAGCAGTTTAGATGAGAGAGGGATTGAAAGGTTTGTATCTAAAACAACTCTTATGGGATCTTTTCCATTAAAAGACCCACATCTTGTTGTAAGGCTGGGGTTGTCATGTTTGACAGTATTTATACCTGTCAAAATAGCATCTGTCTCATGACGGAGTTTATGTACAAATTCTCTTGATTTTGATCCTGTAATCCACTTTGAGTTTCCCTGTCCTGTAGCAATAAAACCATCTAAAGTGGAAGCACATTTTATAGAAACAAAGGGTTGTTTTGTTTTAACATATTTTATAAAAGCCTCATTAAGCTGATCAGACTCTTTTTGGCAAATTCCGGAAATGACCAAAACTCCCATTTTTTCAAGTTTTTTTATCCCTCCTCCACAAACATCGGGATTGGGATCTTTACTGGCAATTATAACTCTCTTTATTCCTGCGTTTATTATTTTTTCTGTACACGGAGGAGTTTTCCCGTGATGATTGCAGGGCTCTAATGTAACATATAAATCAGCTCCATCAGCTCTATGACCTGCATCATCAATTGCATTTACTTCTGCATGCAGGCTTCCATATGTTTTGTGCCAGCCCTTACCTATAATTTTTTTGTCTTTTACAACCACAGCTCCTACCATGGGATTTGGAGCTGTAAAACCTGCACCCTTTTTAGCAAGAGTTAAGGCCAGTTTCATGAAATATTTATCTTCCATAATAATTAATTAATAAATTTTTTTATTTCTGTAATAAAATCATGAACATTATCAAATTCACGGTAAACAGAGGCAAAACGCACATAAGCTACATTATCTATAGTATGAAGCTTTTTCATTATTTTTTCTCCTATTAAGTGTGATGGCACCTCTTTCTCTTCAAACTCTTCCAGATCATTTTCAAGTTCATCTAAAAAAGATTCTATTATATTTATGCTTATTTTTCTTTTTTCACAAGCTCTTAGTATTCCCAGCTTTGCTTTTTCACGATTAAAGGTCTCTCTTCTGCCATCTTTTTTAATAATTATAACAGGAATTTTTTCAATATGTTCATATGTAGTAAATCTTTTTTCACACCCTAAGCACTCCCTGCGCCTCCGTATAATATTTCTGTCTTTATTGAGTCTTGAATCGACCACTTTGTTGTTAGTTTCCTTGCAATAAGGACATTTCATTTGTTCTTCTCCTGCATGACTTTTTAAAGCCGTATCAATTTTATTTTTGACTCTTCTATCATGCTTTCTGATAATTTATCAGCATAACCGTCTTTAAAGTATATTTTTACTATTCCTGCATTCATTATCATTTTAGCACAAATAAAACAAGGTAGATTGGTACAGTACAAAACACTGTCTTTAATGGAAACACCATGATATGCTGCCTGAATAATAGCATTTTGTTCAGCGTGTATACCTCTGCAAATCTCGTGTCTTTCCCCTGAAGGAATATTTAATTTTTCCCTTAAACATCCAGCTTCAAAACAGTGGGTAATACCATTAGGTGCACCATTATATCCTGTTGAAAGTATACGCCTGTTTTTAACTATTAAAGCTCCAACAGAGCGTCGGGTACATGTTGAACGCGTTGCAACCAGCAATGCAATATCCATAAAATATGTATTCCAGTCCGGCCTGTCATTTGTATTTATTAGCATTAACTCTGCCTTAAATCAGGGTATAAAGGAAACCTCTCGCATAGTTTCTTTACTTTTCCCTGTGTTTTGTATATTATTTCATCTGTTTGATATTTTAAAACATCAAATATAAGGGAAGCAATTACTTCAACCTCCCCTGTTCCCATTCTGCGGCTGGTTAATACTGGTGTTCCGATTCTAATACCGCTGGTTACAAAAGGACTTTTTGTTTCAAATGGTATTGTGTTTTTATTTACAGTAATTCCAGACAGGGAAAGCATGTTTTCAGCATCTTTTCCTGTTATATTAAAATTTGTCAAATCAATTAGCATTAAATGGTTGTCTGTACCATTTGAAACAAGATTAAATCCAAAATCCATTAGTTTTTCCGAAAGAACTTTGGCATTTTTCACAACATCTCTCTGATATTTTTTAAAATCATCTGAAAGAGCCTCTTTAAAAGCAACTGCTTTTGCTGCAATAATATGCATTAAAGGCCCTCCCTGGATTCCAGGAAATATCTCCTTGTTTAATTTTGCTCCAAGCTCTTTTGCAGCAAGGATTAAGCCCCCCCTGGGCCCCCTTAGTGTCTTGTGAGTTGTTGATGTAATGACACTGGCATGCTGCACCGGAGAAGGATGCAGCCCTGCGGCCACAAGCCCTGCTATGTGAGCCATATCTACCATAAGATATGCATTTACAGAGTTTGCTATTTGTGAAAATGCCTCAAAATCAAGGATTCTTGGATAAGCACTGGCTCCTGCTATAATCATTTTAGGATTGTGCTTTTTTGCAAGGTCTGCCAGCTGGTCGTAATCAATGGTTCCTGTCTCTTTTTTTACTCCATAATGGATAAAATTAAAAAATTTTCCTGAAAAACTTACATCACTCCCATGGGTAAGGTGTCCTCCATGTGAAAGATCCATGCCCAGAACAGTATCACCCAGCTTGAGCAGAGAAAAATAGACAGCCATATTAGCTTGAGAACCTGAATGGGGCTGAACATTAACATACGAGGTGTTAAACAGTTCTTTTGCCCTGGAAATAGCAAGCTTTTCAGCTGTATCAACATGTATGCAGCCTCCATAATAACGCTTCCCAGGATAACCTTCTGCATATTTGTTGGTTAAAACACTTCCCTGTACCTGCATTACAGCAAGACTTGTCAGGTTTTCTGAAGCTATGAGCTCAAGGTTGTTTTGTTGTCTGTCAAGCTCATTTTCAATAGTTTTTGCTATTTCAGGGTCAACTTTTTGTAATAAACTTAAATCCAAAATATATTCCTTTATAAACGAAAAAAACTATATGTATATCAAGTTAAATTATTAATATTATCAAACTGATCTAATCTTAGTTGATGCCTTCCTCCTTCAAAAGAGGTGTTCAGCCATGCGTTTAATATTGCTTCTGCAAGAATATCTCCTATGACCCTTGCTCCCATAACAAGAATGTTGGAATCATTGTGCTGTCTGCTCATTATGGCTGAAAAAACATCTGCACATAGAGCTGCTCTTACATGGGGAAATCTATTTGCAACCATAGACATACCTATACCTGTACCGCATAAAAGAACGCCTTTTTCAAACTTTTTTGATGAAACACAGGATGCTACTTTTATTCCAAATTCAGGATAATTAACTGAATTCTCACTGCTCGTTCCGGCATCATGTACGGAAATTGATTTTGATATTAAAAAATTTTTTAATTTTTCCTTTAAAGAAAAAGCTGCATGATCACACCCGATAATAAGTGCAGTTTTACTATCCTGCATTAATCAACTCCTTGCTGATTTGGTTATTTTAAAAAGCAACATTAAAAGTTCAACCTATACTTATAACCATCTATTTTAATTACCGCAATAATAAAATTAATGGTTTGTTAAAAAGTCTGTTTTTATTTTTTAAAATTAATTTTAAAATGGATGTGAAGATGTACGGGAAAGGTTTTTTCAGTTTTTAAAAATAATATTTTGAAGAGTTTATTATATTTAAAACAAGATTTTACAATAGAAAAAAACAATCTCCCTAAAGAGATTGTTCAGGGAGAAAAAAATAAAGACAATATATCACTCTTCAATTTTTTTTATTATTAATGTAGCGTTTGTTCCTCCAAAACCAAATGAGTTTGTCATAACGTAATTTACATTTTGTTTGCGTGCTGTATGGGGAACATAATCCAGATCACAATTTTCATCATTACTATCTAAATTTATAGTAGGAGGAATAATACTGTTTTTTATTGTTAATGCTGAAAAAGCAGTTTCAACTCCACCAGAGCCTCCCAAAAGATGTCCTGTCATTGATTTTGTGGAGCTTATGGCAAGTTTGTATGCGTGGTCTTTAAAGACAGTTTTGATTGCCATGGTTTCATAAAGATCATTTAACGGAGTTGACGTTCCATGTGCATTAATATAATCTATCATATCAGGCGTTATACCAGCATCATCTAATGCGTTCTGCATACATCTTGCAGCTCCACTACCTTCAGGAGCAGGAGCTGTCATGTGGTATCCGTCACTACTTGAGCCGTATCCTACTATTTCACCGTATATTTTTGCTCCTCGATTTAAAGCATTCTCATATGTTTCCAGTATCAATATTCCGGAGCCCTCAGCAACAACAAATCCGTCTCTGTCTTTGTCAAAAGGACGGGATGCTTTTTCAGGATCATCATTTTTGGTGGATAGAGCTTTTAACGCATTAAAACCTGCTATGCATGTTGGTGTAATAACAGCCTCAACCCCTCCTGTTATCATAGTATCTGCTGCTCCGCGTTTTATTGTTTGATATGCCTCTCCTATGGCGTGAGTTCCTGCGGCACATGCTGTTGTAATAGCAAGGTTAGGACCTGTTGCTCCAAATTTAATCGAAATTGTTCCCGGAGCCATATTGCTTATAAGTGAGGGTATGTAAAAAGGAGTTACACGTCGAGGACCTGTTTTTTCTAAACTTATGCTTGTCTTCTCAATCATTTCAAGACCACCTAAACCACATCCTGTTATAACACCTGTTCTGTGTTTACTTGAACTATTAATGGTAAGATTTGAATCTTCTATTGCTATACTGGCTGCAGCCACTGCAAAAGCTACAAATGGGAGCGTACGCTTTATCTCTTTTGATGTTAAAAAATCTTCTGCACAAAAATCTTTTACCTCTCCTGCAATTTTTGTTTTAAAATTAGATGTGTCAAATTTAGATATTTCAGTTATACCCGATTTTCCCTGGCACAATCCTGCCCATGTTTTTTCATTACCAGTTCCCAATGGAGTTATTAGCCCAATACCTGTTATAACAACCCGTTTTTTCAAAAGAACTACTCCTTTAAGTATTAAACATAAAATAAATTAGATTTACTTCATTCTTTATTATAATTTTAGGTGCTTATAGTAAAATAAATTTGGCATAATAACATTCCATTGAAAAAATATTTAGTTTTTATTGGAACATTATTATGTAGCAGATATTATGCTATTTTATTAACATACTCTATTACATCATTCACTGTAACGAGTTTTTCTGCTTCATCGTCTGATATTTCAATATCAAACTCTTCTTCCATTGTCATTATAAGTTCAACAAGATCAAGCGAATCTGCACCAAGATCATTAATAAACGATGCTTCCGAAACAACTTCACTTTTATCAATTCCTAATTTATCTGCAATTATGTTAATAAGTTTATTTTCAATTGACATTTTTTAAATTCTCCTCTTTTTCTTAAATATAAATACCACCATTTACATTAATTACCTGCCCTGTTATATATCTTGCTTTTTTTGAGGCCAAAAAGTTAACAACATGGGCAATTTCCTGGGGTGTACCTACCCGGCCTAAGGGAATTTGTTTAACTAGTTCAGTTTTTATTTTATCTGAC
The DNA here is from genome assembly GCA_030149595.1 of Desulfobacterales bacterium. GTDB lineage: Bacteria > Desulfobacterota > Desulfobacteria > Desulfobacterales > DAOWNP01 > DAOWNP01. The sequence continues at coordinate 12,262 of JASFBI010000001.1, read as the reverse complement.
AGATTTTCTGTCATATCTGACTCAATATAACCAGGCGCAACAGCATTCACAGTAATATTCCTTGAAGCAACCTCTTTGGCAATGGCTTTGGTTAATCCTATGAGGCCTGCTTTGGAAGATACATAATTCGCTTGTCCTGCATTACCGGAAATACCCACAAGAGATGAGATGTTTATTATAGAACCACAATGCTGTCTGATCATTATTTTAAGGGCTGCTTTTGAGCATAAAAAAGCTCCTTTTAAATTTGTATCTATTACACTATCCCAATCAGCTTCTTTCATTCGAACAATCAGGCCATCTTTGGTTATCCCGGCATTATTAACCAAAACATCAATTCTGCCGGCATGTTCTTTAATGTATTTAAAAAAATCATTTACCTCGGTGCTTGAAGTAATATTAACTTTAATAGCTGTTGAACTGCCTCCGGCTTCAGTTATTAGATTTTTTGTTTCATCGGCAGATGCTGATGAAGAGAGGTAGTTGAAATATATATGGGTTGCCGGAGATGCAAAACTTAAGCATATTGCCCTGCCTATACCCCTTGACCCACCTGTTACAACTATAGCTTGTTTTTCGCTATCAGACATTTTACCCCTACAGCCTTCTATATAAAAATGTGAATTATATTTGTATTATATTCAGTAATATAATAAGTTTCATGCACAATTTTAAATTGTGTTTATTTTAAAATTGTTTTAAAGATATTAATAAAAAGCTGATAGATTTCATTATAATAAACACTGTTCAAAATAAAGATAAAACAAACCTGTAAACTTTACAGCTTAAAAATATTAAAACTTTATTTTTTTTTAATACTAATCTTCGTCTTTCTCGATAATTGTCCTACCCTTGTAAGTCCCGCATGAAAGACACATATGATGTGGCTTTTTAGCCTCACCGCATGAAGGGCATTTAGAAAGAGTAGTGCCTTTTATTTTTTGATGAGCACGTCTCATGTCGCGTTTTGATTTTGAGGTTTTTCGTTTTGGAACTGGCATTTATAATCTCCTAGATAAAAATGTAAATAACTTTAACTTTCTAATAATTTTTTTTTTTTATGTCAATCAGAGAATTTTTATACTTGTTATTTTTTGAGTGATATTAAAGATATTGTTATTCAACATCTTTAATATCTTTATATTTGCTTTGCTGTTGCTTTTTAACTGCCTTAGCTTTATTGATAGGATCAAGAATTTTATCTGTTATCTGCTTTGCTGTTTTTGCAGCACTGCTTTTTTCTGCTTTATTGTCTGAACAGGCAGATATCATTATCATAACAGCAACTGTTAAAAATAGTATTAATTTTTTCATAAAACAACCTTACCTTAATTAATATAAATGTATTTGTATTATAAATTTAATCTTTATATCAGGTGGTATAAAGAAAAAGCAAGTGTAATATCAGATCTTGTTTTGCTTTTAATATTGTGTTAATTATTTTTTTAAGTTTTTGTATAGATTTTAATAAAAAGTGAAAGATAAAATAAGGTCATTAAATATGGATCAAATTATTACCAGATTTCCACCTAGTCCGACTGGCTATCTGCATTTGGGTGGAGCAAGAACAGCTCTGTTTAACTGGTTGTATGCTCGTAGCAAGAATGGACGATTTGTACTGAGAATAGAAGACACAGATCTTGCGAGGTCAACTAAAGAATCTGTAGATGCTATTTTTAAAGCATTGGACTGGTTGGGGATAGATTGGGATGACGGGCCTTTTTATCAGTCTGAACGGCTTGATATTTATAAGGAATACATAAAAAAGTTACTGGATTCTGAAGATGCTTATTACTGTACCTGTTCACCTGAAAAAATAAAAACGATGAGAGAGGCAGCTAAAGCATCAGGGCAAACACCAAGGTATGATGGGACTTGTCGTGATAAGGGTTTGAAAAACTCTGAAAAAGCTGTTGTTCGTTTTAGATCAGATAGTTTTGGAACAACAGTTGTGGAAGATGTTATAAAAGGGAGTATTCTGTTTCAGAACTCGGAAATTGATGATTTTATTATCCAGAAAAGCGATGGTATGCCCATGTATAATTTTGCAGTTGTAGTTGATGATATTACCATGGGAATAAACACCGTACTTCGAGGAGATGACCATGTAAGCAATACTCCAAAGCAGATAGCTTTGTATAAGGCATTGGGGTGTATGCTGCCAGTTTACGGTCATGTCCCCATGGTTTTTGGAAAAGATCGCACCCGTCTCAGCAAAAGGCATGGTGCAATGTCTGTTACTGCATACCGGGACATGGGGTATATGCCTGAAGCGTTAATTAATTACCTTGTCCGGCTTGGCTGGTCCCATGGAGATGATGAATTTTTTTTAAAAGATGATTTGATTAAAAAGTTTAATATAAAAAACATAGGCAAATCTCCCAGTATTTTTGATCCTGAAAAACTTTTATCATTAAATGCTGAACATATACAAGCTGCTTCTATAGAGAGAACATCAGCTTGTTTAAAGCCATTTTTAGAGGAGAGACATACTGATGAGATAGATTCATCTTATTTATCAGCAATTGCAGGCACTCTTAATAAAAGAAGTAAAACTCTTTTGGAAATGGCAGATGGAGCTCTTTTTTATTTAGAGAACGATATAGATTATGACAAAAAAGCAGCAGAGAAATTTTTAAAGCCTATCGTTTATGACTGCCTGAATCTTCTTATTGATGAACTAAAACAGATTGCATCTTATACTCAAAAAAACCAGGAACAGGCGTTTAAAAAAGTGATGGATATAACAGGTTTAAAATTTGGTAAAATTGCTCAACCTGTGAGAGTCGCCCTTACTGGGAAAAGTGTAAGTCCAGGAATTTTTGAGCTTATTGAAGTTTTGGGGAGAGAAAGGGTGTTAAAAAGGCTTAAAAATGCTGTATTATATATAGATGAAAAAAGATAGTTTTTTTTATTGACTAAAATGAAAATTTTATATAATTAGAATGTGTTGCTGAGGGATCGTCTAACGGCAGGACGACGGGTTCTGGTCCCGTTAATCTAGGTTCGAATCCTAGTCTCTCAGCCAAAAAACTTAATGTTTTTTGAAAAATCAGGAAATAAACAATACCTTTTCTTTTTTATACCCCATCTAATTATATACTGAGACCTTTGAATAATAGTAATTTCAAGAAAGGCTCTCTAATAAAATCAACCTGTTAGAATAGATTCATTAAAAAGGGAGTTGTTCAAAGGTCTTATGCTGTTCATACAGTTCTTTTCATTTGGTTTCATATTATGAAGTTTAATATGAAGCTTTAATTTTCAATTAGTTACAGTTTTTTCCGGATAAAGTCATTTAAGGCAAGGTGATTTGATAAGGGAGATTTTTTATATTTGTTTCGTTTGTTATGGATAATAGTTTGGTAGAAAAGTTTTATTAGAAAGGATTAAAAGAACATGGCACAGGTTATTTCTGATCGTAGAGATGTGGATTTTGTACTATTTGAACAGATGGAAGTTGAAAAACTTACAAAACATGAAAAGTTTGCTGAGTTTAATAAAAAAACGGTTGATCTTATTGTTTCAGAAGCGAGAAATCTTGCAGTAAAGGAGCTTTTACCCTTGCAAGAGATTGGAGATAAAGAAGGGTGTAAATTTGAAAATGGTAAGGTTAGCGTACCCAAAGGATTTCACAAAGCTTATAAAATATACAGAGAAGGAGAGTGGCTTGCCATGGCTGATGATCCTGAAGTAGGTGGTCAGGGTATGCCCAAAACAGTGTCTCTTGCAGCAAGTGAATATTTTACAGGGGCAAATTGTGCTTTTATGCTTTACAATGGATTGACCCATGGAGCTGGAAAGCTGGTAGAAGAGTTCGGAACAGAAAAACAAAAAGAACTTTTTTTAGGAAAAATGTATTCAGGAGAGTGGTCAGGTACAATGCTGCTCACTGAATCTGAGGCAGGCTCTGATGTTGGTGCTTTAACAACATCTGCAAAAAAAAATGATGATGGAACTTATTCCATAACCGGTGCAAAAATTTTTATTTCAGGTGGAGATCACGATCTGGTAAAAAACATTATTCATCCTGTTCTCGCCCGTGTTGAAGGTGCTCCTGAAGGAACAAGAGGGATCTCTCTTTTTCTTGTTCCCAAATATAGAGTAAATGATGATGGGAGTCTTGGAGAATTTAATGATGTTGTATGTACTGGAATAGAGGAAAAAACAGGTATTCATGGAAACAGTACATGCTCGCTTACCCTTGGAGGAAAAAATGAATGTATAGGTACTCTTCTTGGTAAAGAAAATGAGGGTATGCGTAATATGTTTGTTATGATGAATGAAGCCCGACATCTTGTTGGATTACAGGGTTTTTCAGTTTCTACTGCAGCATATATGCATGCTTTAAATTATGCAAGGGAGAGAGTGCAGAGCAAGAGTCTGACAGATCCCCGTGGGGAATCTGTGGCTATTATCAAACATCCAGATGTCAGAAGACAACTTATGCTTATGAAGTCTTTTACTGAAGGGATGCGTAGCCTTATTTATTTTACCGGCTTGTGTTATGATAAAATAAAAATTTCGGATGATGATCAGGAAAAAGCAGAACTTTCAGGGCTTATTGAGGTTTTAACACCTATTGTTAAAGGTTACATTACAGATAAGGCCCTTGAGGTAACAAGCCATGGTGTTCAGATTTACGGAGGTTATGGTTTTACCAAAGATTATCCTGCTGAACAGTTATTTAGAGATTGCAGAATATTTATGCTTTATGAAGGAACCAATGGTATTCAGGCCATGGATTTGTTGGGCCGTAAACTTGGATTAAATAAAGGCGAATCCTTTAAATTTTTCCTCTCTCATATTAAAAAAACCATTGATGAAGCAAAAGAGACAAATATTCTTTCTGGTTTGGCAGATACTCTTGAAGCAGTTTATGATAAAACCATTGAAGCTGCTTTACTTCTTGGTAAAACAGCCGGATCAAAAAATGTTGAACATGCATTTGCTTTGGCCCATCCATTTCTTGAAGTATCAGGAGATATGACAATGGCATGGATGTTGTTGTGGAGAGCAACTATTTCTGCGAAAAAACTTGAGAAAATTGCTGGCAGTTTAGATGCTGAAAAAATTAAAGAAAAAGTTAAAAGCAATAAAAATGCTTCCTATTATGATGGGCAGTTAAAATCTGCTGATTTTTTTATCAACTCTATTCTTCCTGTAACCTTAGGAAAAATAGATGCTATTACAAAATTAAAAAGCGCTGCTGTGGACATTGCTGACTCGTCCTTTGGCGGATAATGTTTTTTTAAAATTTCAATTCTGTAACAGCCTGTCTGTGTATTTTAAAAAACCGGCAGGTTGTTACAAAATGAAAATTTCTTCAATTTCTGCGTTGGCAAAAGTAATATTTTGTAACAGCCTGTATATTATTGGATTTCAAATTTTATGATTTATATTGTACATTAAGATTTAGAACCCTTCATTTCCTGACCTACTTACCTGTGTAGTAATTTGTTGCTTTATACTGTATATTATGCTGAAATATTTTTAATTTTGCAGTAGTCTGTTTCGTAAGCAAAAAGCATATTTTCTGAAACTTTATAAATAGTTTTTCCGTAAAATAAAAACGATATTTACTATGGATATCTGTTTTGTTAAAAATCAATCTTAATTATTGTTAACATCTTGTTTTATTAATATAAATATAAGGAGGCTTGTCATGTTTGATGTAATGAAAAAACTTGCTTTAACAGGTGTAGGGCTTGCTCTTAAAACCAGAAAAGAAGTTGAGGATTTGGCAAATGACTTTGTAGAACAGGCCAAGCTGTCGGAACAGGAAGGCGAAAAATTTTTTGATGATATGGTAAAGCGTTATGATGATTCAAAAGGTAAGTTTGAAGAGCGGGTAGAAGGTGTTGTCAAAGATGTATTAAAAAAGATGAATCTGGCAACGCAAAGTGAAGTTATGAATTTAAAGGATGAAATTGAAAAAATAAAAAAGCCGGTTAAAGATAGTGTAAAATAATGCCTAAGTTTAGTATAAAAAAACTGGGAGTGTTAAGTCGTGCTTACAGGCATTTTAACCGTTATCGTCAGATAAGTATTATATTAGTAAAATATGGATTTGACGATGTGGTATCAATGCTTCGTATTGATAAACTTATAGAGATAGGTTCCAGAATAATTTCGTCAGATGAAAAAATTATTCTGGAAAAACTTACTCGAGCAGAAAGACTCAGGCTGGCGTTAGAAGAGTTAGGACCTACGTTTATTAAGCTTGGGCAGATACTTTCATCTCAACCTGGTCTTCTTCCTGTTGAATTTATAGATGAACTGTCCAAGCTGCAGGATGATGTCCCTCCAGCTCCTTTTGAGAAGGTTGTTGATATTTTTCAAAATGAATTTGGGAAACATCCTGAAAAGCTTTTTGAATTTATAGACAAAAAGGCCTTTGCATCTGCTTCAATAGGCCAGGTATACAAAGCAAGGCTGTTTAATGGAAAAGATGTTGCTGTAAAGGTCCAGAGGCCTGGAATACAAAGAATTATTGGTATCGATCTTGAGATAATGCTTCATATGGCAACCCTTCTTGAGCAATATATAGAAGAGATGGCACTTCATAATCCTGTAAAAGTTGTTGAAGAGTTTGCAAGGTCTCTCGGCAAAGAGATAGATTACAGTATTGAAGCTAAAAACATAAAAAGATTTCAAGATCAGATAGCAGGTAATACTGACATTTATGTTCCTGAAGTATATAATGATTATAGCTCAAAAAAAATACTTACAATGGAATTTATAAAAGGTATAAAAATTTCAGATGTTAAACAGCTTGAGCAGAAAGGTTATAAAAAAAAACTTATTATAAAAAGAGGTGCGAACCTCACATTAAATCAGATTTTTACCCATGGTTTTTTTCATGCAGATCCGCACCCTGGTAATATTTTTGTTTTAGAAAATAATGTAGTTTGTCTTGTTGATTTTGGAATGGTTGGAATTATTGATCGAAAAACAAGAGAAATTTTTGTTGATCTTGTTGTCGGAATAGTAAATGAAGACATATCTCTTGCTGCAAAGGCACTACTTAGTTTAACAACCTGGGAAAAAAGACCTGACTCCAGATTGTTTGAAAAGGATATAGCTGATTTTATTATAAAAAATATAAGTGATGAATTACAGGAAATTGAAATAGCTGTATTTTTAAAAGATCTTCTTGATATTGTAAGCAGATATGAATTAAGGATACCAGCAGATCTTTTTTTGATGATGAAAGCCATGGCAACCGTTGAGGGAATAGCAAGGCAGCTTTATCCTGAATTTGATATGATAAAAGAGGTGAAGCCTTTTTTAATTAAGGTAGGTCTTTCACGTTTTCGTCCCAGGCGTATTGCTAATGACCTGATAGGTCTTTCCAGAGGTATGGGGCATTTTGTGCAACAGTTTCCTGCTGATATCCTTGAAATATCCAGACTTATAAAAAATGATAAGCTGGTATTTAAAATTGAACATAAGGGGTATAAAGAGATGATTTCAACTATAGATCATGTTGTAAACAGAATCTCTTTTGCAATTATCATTGCTGCTTTATTAATAGGTTCTGCTTTGGTTATAAAAGCTGAAGTGCCTCCAGTAATTATGGGTATTTCGATCATAGGATTTGTGGGGTTTGTGTTTGCCGGTTTTCTGGGTGGCTGGCTTCTGATAGCTATTTTAAGAAGTGGCAGGTTGTAGGTTTTTAAATTTTAACAGCAGGGGTAGTATGTTTTGAGAAAGATAAGGGCATTGGGATTGTCATCAGGAGGATTAGACAGTATTTTATCAGCTCTTGTGCTTTTGGATCAGGGTGTGGAAGTTTGCTGGGTTAGTTTTGAAACTCCTTTTTTTTCAGTAGAAAATGCAAAAAAAGCATCAAAACAGACAGGAATTCCTCTTGTTATTAAAAATATCACTAAAAAATATTTAAAAATGTTAACTAAGCCATCTTGTGGTTATGGCAGATATATGAATCCTTGTTTAGATTGTCATGCATTGATGTTTAAGCTTGCTGGAGAGGTTAAAGACACATGCGGATTTGATTTTCTTTTTAGCGGTGAGGTTTTGGGTCAGCGTCCCATGTCTCAAACAAGAGCATCGTTAAGATTTGTTGAAAAAAATTCAGGATCTGACGGATATATTTTAAGACCATTGAGTGCTAAAAGGCTTGAGCCTACAGAGATAGAAAAAAAAGGTCTTGTTGACAGGAACAGGCTTTTATCTATTACAGGACGTTCCAGAAAACCCCAGATTATGCTTGCAAAAAAATATAATATAACTCAGTATCCGGCACCAGCAGGGGGATGTCTTCTTACAGACAAAGGGTATTCACTTCGTTTATCTGATCTTTTTTCTCATCAGGATCAATATCTGGAATCTGAGCTTGAACTGTTAAAATATGGCCGCCATTTTCGAATAGACGACCATTTAAAGGTCATTGTTGGAAGAACAGAAACAGATAACAGAAACATAGAAAAATATTTAAATCCTGCTTCTAATACTGTTATTGAAGTTAATGATTTTCCAGGACCTGTAACTGTAATTTCAGGATCAGCCACAGATAAACAGACTCTTTTTGCTGCTTCTATTTGTGCTGGTTATAGTAAAGCTTCAAACCAGCAAAGAGTTTCTGTAAAGATAAAAAAAGGGACAGAACCTGAAAAAACAGTTATTGTTGCTCCTGTTTTGCCTGTGAGTTGTAAAAAATTCATGATAGAGCAGAATTAATATTCTGCTCTAAGTTGTCCACATGCAGCTGAGATATCGCTGCCCTTACTGTGTCTTATTATAGCTGTAAATCCTTTTTCATGCAGTATCTCCTGGAAATTTTCAATTGCTTTCTTATCAGGAGGTGAAAAACCACTTTTTGAGTGTTTGTTAAAGGGGATAAGGTTGATTTTTGCCCTTTGTTTGTTAAGCAGTGTTGTAAGTTCTACTGCCTGATCTAAAGAATCATTTACTCCTTTTATAAGAATGTATTCAAACGTTATTTTGCGTCTTTTTGATAAAGGATAGTTTTTGCATGCAGAAAGCAGGGTTTCTAATGGGTATTTTTTATTTACAGGCATTAATTTATTTCTTATCTTGTTATTTGTAGCATTTAATGATATTGCTAAACTTATATTAAATTCTTTACCTAAGATTGGTATTTTGGGTGTAATACCGCATGTTGATAAAGTTACCCGCCTCGTTGAAAATTTAAGGCCATAATCACTATCTGTAATTATATCAAGAGCATTTTTAACATTTTTATAGTTTGCAAGGGGTTCACCCATTCCCATAAAAACAATGTTTGTCAATGGTTTTTGCGATTTAAGGTCGTGCTTAATATCACATATTTGAGAAATTATTTCTCCTGTTGTAAGGTTTCTTATTAATCCTGATTTTGCAGTCATGCAAAAAATGCAGTTTTGAGCACAACCAACTTGTGTAGATATACATATAGTATAGTGACTTTTTTCAGGAATAAGAACACTTTCTATTGATTCGTTGTCACACAATTTAAAAAGATATTTTTTAGTACCATCTGTTGAAGAGTCTATTTTTATTATTTTATTACGCTTTATATAAAAAAAAGCACAAAGAAGAGATCTTGTTTCTTTTGAAAGATTTGTCATTTCCGAAAAACTGTCAGCTTGATGAATATATATCCATTTAAATATTTGATTTGCCCTGTACGGTTGGATTTTTTTTTCTTTAAGCCATGCAGATAGCTGCTCTCTTGTGTAATTTTTTATATCATCAAGCTTGTTTGATTCTGTAAATTCTGACATTTAATAGCCTTAATTTAAAATGTAAAATGTAAAAATATTAATTTTTAAAGACTTAATCATCAATCGTCAATAAAATTATGTTGAATTTTTATTTATATAATATTATAAGTAAAAGATTTTAATAAAATAGTTTTATTATGATATTTAGTTGACATTTGAAATTTAAAATATTAATTTTTAAAAATTTGTTTATTTACTGTCTCTGGAGCTTGAATGTTTGAAAATCTAAGTGGTAAGTTAGATAGTATTTTTAAAACGTTAAGGGGTTATGGTAAGCTTACCCCTAAAAACATTGAAGACGGTCTTCGCCAGATCAGGCTTGCTCTTCTTGAAGCTGATGTGCATTATAAGGTTGCAAAGACTTTTATCAGTGAGATTAAGGAAAAGGCTTTAGGATCTGAAGTTTTATCCAGCCTTACCCCTGGCCAGCAGATTGTAAAAATTGTAAATGAATCTTTGATAGATCTTTTGGGGCAAAACCAGCATGAGCTTTGCCTTGAAAAAGTATCGATTGTTTCATCTGTTATGCTTGTCGGCCTTCAGGGGTCAGGTAAAACAACTACTGCAGGGAAACTTGCTCTTTTTTTAAGAAAACAGGGCAGAAATCCACTGCTTGTTCCAGCAGATGTTTATCGTCCTGCAGCCATAGAACAATTACTGCAGTTAGGGAAACAGATTGGGGTACCTGTTTTTAATTCAAACCCTGATATGGATCCTGTAAAGATATGTGAAAATGCTCTTTTGTATGCTGCAGATATGAATTGCAATGCAATATTATATGATACAGCAGGGAGGCTCCATGTAGAAAATGAATTAATGGATGAATTAAGCCGGATTAAGAAGGCTGTTTCTCCCTCTGATATACTGCTTGTAGCCGATGCCATGACAGGACAGGATGCAGTTAATATAGCAGGTGCTTTTAACGAATGCCTTGACATTGGTGGAGTTGTTTTAACCAAGATGGATGGTGATGCACGAGGTGGCGCTGCACTTTCTATTAATGCTGTAACTGGTACACCTGTTAAATTTATAGGTGTAGGTGAAAAATTAAGTGATTTTGAAATTTTTTATCCGGAACGAATGGCATCAAGAATTCTTGGAATGGGTGATGTGCTTACTTTTATTGAGAAAGCACAAACTGTAGTTGATGAAGACAAAGCCATTGAGCTTGAGAAAAAAATTAAAAAAAATCAATTTACGTTGGAAGATTTCAAGGATCAGATGGTTCGTATCAGGAAAATGGGTTCTATTACAGATATTATAAAAATGATTCCTGGTATAGGCAAAAGTAAGCAGTTAAAAAATCTCAATGTAGATGAGAGAGAGTTTGTAAAAATAGAGGCTATAATAAACTCTATGACTCCCAGAGAACGCAAAAACTATTCCATAATAAATGGAAGTCGAAGAAAGCGTATTGCTGCGGGAAGCGGAACAAAGGTTCAGGATGTAAATAAGTTGCTTAAAAATTATATCCAGGTAATGAAGATGTTAAAGAAGGTGAGTAAAGGCGGTATGAAGGCATTAGGGCGAAATATGTTACCATTTTAGTAAACAGTTAGGAGATTTTGTATATGGCAGTAAAAATAAGATTGGCCAGGTATGGTGCAAAAAAAAGACCTTTTTATAGAATAGTTGTGGCAGATCAGGAATCACCAAGGGATGGTAGATTTTTGGAAATAGTTGGAACATATGATCCATTAAAGGATCCTGTTGCAGTCAGTTTTAAGCAGGAGAGGATAGATTATTGGCTTGGGGAAGGAGCTATTCCTACGAATACAGTTAAAAGCTTATTTAAAAATGAGAAGGCAGGTAGTTAATCGGATTATTGGTTTTGTTTTGGTTCAAATTCTTTTTCATCATTATGGAGATTGATCTATGAAAGACCTGATAATTTATATTGCAAGTGCGTTGGTTGATAATCCAGATGAAGTAATGGTAAATGAGATTGTAGGAAATCAAACATCTGTATTGGAACTAAAAGTGGCAAAAGAAGATTTGGGTAAAGTGATTGGCAAGCAAGGTCGTACAGCAAGAGCTATGCGTACTATATTAAGTGCTGCTTCAGCTAAGATTCAAAAACGGATGGTTTTAGAAATAATTGAATAATGCATGATAGATTGTAATTTTCTTAAAATTGGTAAAATTGTTGGTATCCACGGAATTAAAGGGAATCTAAAGGTTTTTTCCAACAGAGAATCATTTGACTTTTTTTGCTGCGGAAATAAGGTTGTTATAAAAAGAGCAGATGGTATTGAAAAATATTACCGGATTTTATGGAGTAAGCCCCATAAAAAAAGCTTGTTGGTATTATTTGAAAATATTTTATCCAGAAATGATGCTGAACAGCTGTTAGATGCTGAAATTTTTATTGAAAAAAGCATGCTTCCTGAGCTGGACACGGATGATTATTACTGGTTTCAAATAATTGGTCTTGATGTATATACTGAAGAAGGGGAATATATAGGCAAGGTTAAATCAATTATACCTACAGGAAGCAGTGATGTTTATGAAGT
>JASFBI010000390.1 GCA_030149595.1 Desulfobacterales bacterium | reverse complement strand
CTCTATAAAAACATGGTGAAGTTAATTTCTTTTACTCAGGATATCAACCTTATGTCAAAGAGCATAAAAAATTTTTTTATAAAATTAAGCTTTACCGGTCATTTAAATAATATAAGACATGCTCTTTTGCAAATTCAAAATATTTCATTTGTTGAAAAAGTTACTAAAATCCAAATAAATTCTGCACAACACAATAAGCTTGTTGAACTAAAGCTTTTAATAATAATGAATTGAAAACGAAAATTTAAAATTGTGACCAGTATTTTTAACATTTTATTAAAATAATTGGAATTGTGTTATGTCTAAGCGAGAAAAAATTATAGTTATTGTACTCCTTATTGCTGTTGTTTATGGAGGGTATGAGTATTTTTCTGGTTTTTCAGTAAATAAACACTCTTTTGAGGATAAAAACGCCTGTGTAAATTTAACAAAGTTTGTAGTAGATATAGGGGAGAAAATAAAGCAAAATGAATCAGATAAAAAAAATTTTACTGTTTTAACCAAAGCTTCCTTAGACTGGACATTAGATCCTTTTTGGAAATCAGTCCTTAAAAAAGAAAATAATGAGAAAAAACAGGCAGAGAGAGCCTTACCCAAAAAAATATTTGTATATTCCGGATATCTTCAGTTAGGTAATAAGAAAATAGCTATAATAAATAATATGGAATATGAAGTTGGTGAAAAAGTATTAAATCATGAGGGGTATTCTGTGTTATCTGTTTCTTCAAAAAAAGTTGTATTGGCAGCAGGCAAAAACGGGAAAAAACTTATTCTTTCAATAAAAGATGAAAATTAGGTGTAACATGGAAAAAAAGATTTATTTAAAAATTATTTCTTTCAGGTTAATTACTTGTTTTATTATTTTATTCTTTTTGTTTGGCTGTATAGAAAAGCAGAAGGCACAAAAAGAGCCTGCTTTTAAAAAATGGCGTGTTTTGGCAGAAAAATCAAAAGGCTTTTCTCCTAAGGTTATGAAAAAAACTTTAAGTTTGCCAAAGGAGAGAAAAATCGGAATATTAGAAAAAAAGATCAAAGAAAGAGAATTAAGGTCTTTGCCTGTCAGGAAAATTGATTTAAAAATGCAGCAGGTAGAAGTGAGTACTCTTTTACGCACACTGGCTAAAGCAGTAAACATTAATATTATAGTAAATGAAAGTGTTAAAGGAAAAGTAAATTTAAATGTAAAATCTGCTGCATGGGATCAATTATTTACTGGTTTATTGAGTTCATATGGACTTACTTATCTATGGGAGGGTAAACTTCTCAGGATTTTGACTGAAAATGATCTGGATAAGGAGATAAAGCGTTCTTTTCAAAAAAATGATCTGCGTATGGCAGGTTCTCTTATAACTCAGATTATACAAATTGATTATGTTGATTCCGGTAAGCTTAAAAAAAATCTGGAACAGTTTTTAACCAAAGACAAAGCAGGGAAAGTTATTGGATCTGTGACAGTGGATGAATATACCAACTCTCTTGTGATTCGGGCTTTAACTGATGATTTAGAGGCTATGCTGCCTTTGATTGAAAAATTAGACAGGCCCACGCCGCAAATAATCATAGAGGCTCATATAGTAGAGACAAATAGAGAAACAGCAACAGAGCTCGGTGTGCAGTGGGGTGGTTTGTATCATGATGACCGCGGATCAAAAGGTTCATGGATAACACCTGGTGCAAAAAGCAGTGGTATAAATGATCAACAGTTAAGTGGAGGGGGGATAGATCCTACGTCTGGTATGGGGTTTAGTCTGCCGAATGGGCTGCTTGATGGAAGTGGATTGAATTTAGGTTTTGTTTCTGAAAAAGTAGGAGAGCAAATATTAAATGTTCAGTTGTCTGCTTTAGAGCAGGATGGAAAGTTGAATATATTGTCTAAACCATCTATTACAACTATTGATAATCACCTTGCAATCATAGAAAGCGGTACTGAAGTGCCATATCAAACTGTTGAAGATAATGAAGTAAGTATTGAATGGAAAAAGGCTACATTACGACTTGAGGTATTACCCCATGTTATTGATAATAAAACAATAAGGCTTAAAATAAATACACATAAAGATGAGTTGGATTTTTCAAGAACTGTTGATGGTAATCCCACAATAATAACAAAAAATGCAGAGACAAGTATAATTTTATTAGACGGTCAGACTACTGTTATAGGAGGTTTGAAAAAGGAAAAAACAATTGATTCAGAAGCAGGTATCCCATGGCTTAAAGATATACCTATTTTGGGTTATCTGTTTAAAGGAAAAAGTAATTCAAAAGAGATGGAAGAGTTGCTTATTTTTATTACCCCGTATATTTTAAAGCAAAATATTACTGATAGTGCAAGTATAAGTAGACAGTAAAATAACAGGTTTATATATTATTCAGATGTTTTAAAGAGCGAAAAATTTATAAGAACCAGATTCGGGTTTTTAATTTTATCTAATAATTGAATCGTAATAACGGCTATGAGGCCGATCTGGATTTTTCATCTAAGTTTGTCCATAACAAATCATGAAAGAGATGTATTACTTTTACGTTTTTCATATAAAAAATTTCATAGATCTGCAACCAGCTTTTGATGGCCAAATTAGAACTAATTCTAAATTATTTATGTGTAAATTCTATAATTGATGAGTATGCCGGATATGGACT
>JASFBI010000060.1 GCA_030149595.1 Desulfobacterales bacterium | reverse complement strand
TAACGGATTTTTTTTTTATTATTTTATCGGTAAAGCCGGTAGAGATAATTTTGTTATCTATAGTTATAATTTTGTAGAAGAGGTTTATACCAAGATAGATACCCATAACAATTAATACTAAATTTGATATGTAGAATGTCTTTTTTATCATTATTATAATGAACTCTTAAAATATATTTTTAAAAAAAAATGCTAACTGTTTTTCATCGGGCACTATTTAAAATGAAAATTTTGGATCAGCAATAACTCCTTTTATTTTAAAGGGTAATTTAATATTCATGGTATTTTTTTTAAATATGCCGGCAACAGGAAAAACTTTTTTTACACTGTCTATGATTTTATGATGGGGCTGAATTGATCCTGAAATATTGATTCTGCTTTGCTTAACATTGTTTCTAACATATAGTTTGCCTGAAAAGTTTCCGTCCATATATGGTCCGTAAAACTCACATTTGTTTATATTTACCTGTTTTCCCTGTACGGAGATTTTTGCATTAACTGTTGTAAATGCTATTTCATGTAAGGAGTATACAGGTTTTGAAAAAGTTACCTTGCTTTTTGAGAGAGTAAGAGTAAGGAGTGCTTTTTCTTCTTTTTTTTTGTTTAATTCATAATTTACAGGTCCGTTTAAAATACCGGATATTTTAATCCCGTCAAGTTCAGTTATTTGTGGAATTTTGCTTAAATCAATATCAGTAATTTTTGTAAGGGCTGTAATACCCAGATTTTTTTTATTTTTTTTAATATTGATTTTGCCCTGTATCTTGCCGTTGTAAGCAAGGCATTTGAAGTTAATAACTGTTTCTGCTGAAAAAAAAGATAAATAATCAGGGTAAATATAGATAAAATCTGCATTAATTAAATTCTTTTCATTTTTTATTAAATCAACTTTTTCAAATCTTAATCCAGGAGGGAAAACAGGTTTGACTTCTCTTATTGTTATTTCTATTTCCGGATTTATGCGTAAAACATTATCTAATATAATATTTTGCACATAACTTGACGGGAAAAGATAGTAAATAAAAAATATTGTTACTACTGTAAAAAAAAGAGCAGTAAATATTTTATTTTGAAAGCTGTTGTTTTTCATAGGGTTAAAGTTTCCACTTTAAGTACCACGTCAATTGACTTTTGTTTATTCTCTTTTTTGATTATTGATAAACGTTTGATAACAATATTATTTTCTGAAGATTCAATTTTATAAAGATAATTTACAAGCTGGTTCATTGAAACCATGGCAAGTTTCATCTCAACTGTTGCTATTTTATACTTTTTATTATCCTGTTTGATAACAGATGGTTTCATATATACAATTTTATTTTTTATACCGGAAAGCTCAGCGTTTTTATCAAGAAATGAGAACAGTGTGAAAGCTCTGTCTCTTTTGTTTAAAAAAGAGACAGAACTGTTTCCCCTATTATTTATTGCTTCATACTCCTGTCTTAGTATTATCATCTCTTTTAATTGATCTGTTTTTATATTTAATTTTTTTTCAAGACTGTCTATTTTTCCAAATATAAATGTAGATATTAAATGGTAAAAAATAATTATACATATAACAATAACAGTCGAGCAGAGAAGATATTTTTCACGTTTGTCTAAATGTGATATAAAATCAATTATTTTTTGTTTTATCGGTTCCATATAGTTTGCGTTTTTTGTACCTGATTTAATAGAATAACGGCCATGGCCGGAGCATGATTATTCACTATCTGCCACAACGAAAATTGAAACTCTCATGATTACGGTTTGTTGGACGGAGTTTCATATAAAATAATTTAAAGATCAATTTTTAATTTAAATTTTATCTTGTTCTGGTATTTTGACATGTTGGCATAGTTGATTGTAACATTTGCAAACAGATCGGATTTTTCCAGTGACAGCTTTACATTATCTACGGATTTAAATGTAAGAGTATCTCCGGATACTACAACGTTTGCCTGATTGAATACAAAATTTGTAAGTATAATATTTTCCTTGGTAGAAACAACTCTGCTAATCTCACTTAAAACATCAATGACTTTTATTGTACTTTCCCCGTCAGTAAATAAAAGCTTGTTTTTTTTAGTTTCTAATACATTTGCTTTCATTTGTAAAAAGGGGTTGAAAATTTTTTTGGTTTTAGGGAAAGCAGATTTGAAAACCGAATGTATTTTAACGTTTACCTGGCCTATTTTATTATTTAGATCGTAGAGTTTAACAAAGAAGTTTAATGAACAGAGAAACAGTATAATTAGAAAAATAGAACCTGTTTTTAAAAAATCTTTTTTATATTGCAGCCATTTTTTCTTTTTGGCAAACTCACCCCTTCTAAAATTTAAATTGCCCTGATCTTTAATTTTCATCAAAGCAAGGGCAAGTGCATTGTCAAAATATCTGTTGTCCCATCCGTGTTTAACAGTCATGTCATAAAAAAGACCGGATTTATCTAATAAATTTATGATGTTTACGGGTATATCAAGAAGCTTTGATAAATTTTGTTCAAAATCAGGTTTTATAAGGCCTCCCCCCGATAAAAAAATTGTTTCAGGTGCTTCTTCTATGTCATATAATTCGGAAGCAGCGGCAATAGTTCGTTTAATATTTACGGCAAGGGTTTTTTCCAGTGTGTTTGAAGTTATATTGTTTTTAAAGGTTCTTATGAGATATATAGAGTCTGCAAATCCAGCAAAAATCTGGCTGTTGTTCTGGTAAATATCTATATACATCCAGCTGTTTTTTAATGCATGGTTTTTTGAAATATACAGTGCTGTTCCATAACCGTTTAAGGTTAATATGTCAGGATCAATATTTTTTGTTGATAAAACAGTTAATAGATCAGATAGAGTACTGTTTTTTATACAGGCAACAATAATATCTGAGAATTTTGGATCCTTTGTAAATTTATCATAAAGATCAAATGCCAGAGTCAAATTATCAGCAGGAAAAGGAAGTGAGGATTCAAGTTCAAAGGGTAAAATCTGTAAAATTTTATTTCTGTTTGTAAACGGGAGTCTTAAGTTGTGAATGTAAACATCTTCCAAAGGATATGAAACCACACAAACTGCTTCATTAAAATCTATTTTTTCAGATACTTTTAAAAGAGTGTCTGTGATTTTTTTATGAAAATTATCTTTGTTTTCAAGGTTAATGGGGACACGGACATATGCTGATAAAACATTCTCCTTAATACTGCATTCCACAAGAACTGCTGTAACTGCATCATGTCTGATATCAATGCCTATAATTTTTTTTCCCATATAACACCAGCTTTTTTATCTTAAATTCAAGTGTGTTTTTTATATTTAGATTTATAATATAAATGTTTTATTTTTAGTATGTTAAATAAGTTATGCTGAGTAATTTGTCAATCGCTAAAAGTTTGAATTTAATCTGTTTTCCAGCTGATAATTCGGGCCTCTGTTTTTTTGGTATCTCTGTTTTTTTCTCTTTTTATAACTGCGGTTATTGTAACATTCATATTATCCAATACAGCTGTTGATTTAATTGTAAAAAAATCACTTGAAAGTGTGATGAGGTTTTTGTCGATCTTTAAGTCAATGCAGCCGGGTACATCTTTATACCAGGTTATATTTTTTAAGTCATGGACAAACACATTGTCTGATTTTTCAATTCTGTAATCATAAATATCAGGTGCAAGATCTTGATTTTCCAAGGGAAGAAGAGACGCAATTACAGGAATGGAAGCTGTGTTGATGTTTATATTGCCTTTGAACATGAATTTGTTTCCATCTGAATCTGTCATGCCGTATGTTGTAATAAAATCTAAAATAGTCCCAATTCCACCAACTGTTTTAAAAAGATCGCGGGATATGTTTTTTACCAGAAATATCTCTTCAGGGTAAGAAAAGGGTCCGTTTTTACACAGGTAGGGCGGCTCAAGTTCTGCATAATAATCTGATTCAGCACCGCTGAAACCAGTGGTAGCATCGTCATCATTGTTATCTAACCAATCCTTTACAGAGTTTAATATGTCAGTAGGTGTTATGGCATCAATGGATTCATCATTTTCCATGAGCCGGCTGAGGAATCTGTCCCATAAAATTTTTTGTGATTCATTAAATTTTTTTGTTTCAGGGTATTTTACCAGGGCGTTTATTTGAAGTTTTCCAAGTTCATCAACGATATTTACAGTAACCTTGCCATTTTCAAAAACCATCATATCCACCAGCTCGGCAACTTTTTTATTGTCTGCCCAATCCTCGGTAATAGAGTCAATTTCAGAATCATATTTATCTTTTATTAAAATTGTTATGCCGGCATAAATACCGGATGATGCCATATGGTACAAGGTTATTCTATCTTTTGTAGATGCAGCTGAAGTTAAGGCAAAACGGAGGCTTTTGTTCAGTCCCAGACTGATTATAACCAAAAGTGAAATTACAGATATTGTGAGAATCAGGGCAATACCTCTGTTATTGGAAATTATTTTATACATAGATAGCGTTTCCCCAGCTGTGCTAAGATCAATCCTATAATTTAGTTATTTAGTACCCGAACGAAAACCGCCATTTTTTCCAATTACGGCGTTGGGCTTAAATTTTAATCCTCAAAATACTCAATGTATTCCTTCGGTTAAAATTTGCACCCGCCTTGTACTTGAAAAAAATTTCAACTTTTCGTTCACGCACTACTTATATGACTGGTCTTTTTTATGCCGAATGGATTTTAATTCGACTGTTGTTTCAAAACTATATACTGTTGACAATCTGCTTTGTAATTCAAGTTTTATTCCAACAGCAGATGGAGTTGAATATCCAAAACCTTCAGAGTCTGAATCCCAGAAATCCGAGGTGTCTCCTTTATTATCAAAAAAAGTAAATTTTATGGATTTTATGTTTTTACATAAAACAGGATCGGGCTTTTTTTCCAAAAATTCTTTTTTACCGTCAGGTGCATCTCTGCGTTTTAATAAAAAGCCTCCATCTGGATCATCATCTACGTAGTATGTAATATTTGTTATTTTATCTTCGGATTTTTTGTTAATAGCAATGTGCCGCATTGAGGCGAAAAAAAGTGTGTGAAATTCAGAGTCCCTGCCTGATTCTATTTCTGAAAATATTTTATATGGGTCACTTCTTTCACTGTTTTCGGGTGGTCTGTATTGATATGAAGATGTAACATAAACAGATGAAAGGTCCTCTGTAATTTGCCAGATACAGTTTTTTGCCATGACAGTATTATTAGTACGCAGGGTAATGTAATCGGACTTTGAACTAATCAGATTGAAAGAGCTGTAAAGGGTTGTTGCCATAATGGCAAAAATAGATATGGAGATCAGTACTTCAATTAATGTAAAACCGTTTTTATGTTTATTGCTGATATGATTTTTTGTTTGTTTGTTTAATTTAAATTTTAAAAGCATTATAATTTTTTAATAAAAAGAGTATTGCCTGAGACTATATTCCATGTTGTTTTTTTTACGAGTAATCGTTACATCAACCTGTTTGAAATTTTCACCTGCATTGCCAAGATATTCGTATTCTGTATCTTTTACTTTGATATTCCATTTGTATTCAGGGAATGAATCTGGGAAATCTCCTGAAAAATCTCTGTGTGTGTCATCTATTATAAATTTTGCTTCAACCATTTTTTTTTTCGCAAGCATGGGAGCTATTGTGTAAAAATCAGTGGAAAAATTCATGCTTAAGGATTGTGAATGCATTTTAAAAACAGCAGTAAGTGCTATGGCTATTATAGATAGAGATATCATGACTTCAAGTAGTGTAAACCCATCTATTTTTTTTTTTATATCAGAAAGCATTTGGTTAAAATATCCGGTAAAATTCATAAAAACAAGAAAGAAAAAATAATTTAAAAATCAGTTTTAATAGGTATCCTCCATAATTTTTACAGAGTATAAAAAAGGTTCGATAATTAAAGTTTTTGTCTTTTGCCTGTTGTTTTTTATTATAATTGCTGCATAGTTGCTGTACCCTTTTTTATAAAATACAATTTGAGTCTGTTCTGCTGTGATTTTATTGTTTCCAAAAAAATCAACTGCAATTATGTCTAAGTCATCAGGTATTGTAAATGCATTTTTCATGGCAGACTCTATTTTTTTTTCATCCATCTGTTTATGAATAGTCCAAATTTTATCCTGATCTATATCTATAACCATTTGGTACTGTCTGTTATATTTAATGGATTTTTCTTTAAGATTTTTTACAGTTAGTATAATAAAATTTTCGGTTTTTTCAAAACTGTCAAGTAAAATTGTTTTAGAGAAATTTGGTATTGCAAAATAAAGAGTAAGGGACAGTAAAAAAATTACAAGTATAAGTTCTATAAGGGTAAAGCCGTGTGTATATTTGCAGTTTTTTTTATTCATCTATAGCTTTTTAAAATAATTTTTGGTAAATCAGTTTTTTTCAAACAGTCTGCCTGGTCTATTTATCCTTAAAGCTGCCGGCAGCACTTATTTCAATATAAGAGGCTCCATGTTTAACGCCAAAACTGCCTGCAAGAACAATAATCAAGTCATTTTCTTTAAACTGTTTCTCATTTAATAATTTTTGTATGGATTTTTTCAAAGGTGCTGTTGTGTTGGTATCTAAGGTGATATAATCTGCAAATACTCCAAAGGATAAAGAGAGCTGCCGCATTACCCGTCTGTTATAAACTTGAGCATATACGGGAGTGTTTCCTCTGTAAGCTGCAATGGCAAGAATTGTTTTTCCTGATAAGGAATCTGCAACAATGGCTTTTGTACCCAGTCTAAAAGAGGCTTTAACAGCAGCTTTGGCAAGATAGCCTGTGACTTTGTCTTTAGAGGTATACGGGGTATTAATAAAACTGTTTTTTTTGTTTTCTACTTCCTGAGCAATTTTTGCCATGGTTAAAACAGCCATTTCAGGATATTTTCCACTGGCTGTCTCTCCGGAAAGCATGAGGGCATCTGTATGGTCTAAACAGGCATTGGCTACATCGGAAACCTCTGCTCTGGTAGGTCTGGGGGATTCAATCATGGAGTGCAGCATTTGGGTCGCAACAATAACTATTTTTCTTTTTTCAATACAGGTCAATATAATCTGTTTTTGGATCAACGGGATTTGCTCGGTTGGAATTTCAACAGCGAGGTCACCTCTTGCAATCATTACCCCATAGGTATGCTCAAGAATTTCAGAAAGATTTTCAACACCAGCTGAATTTTCAATTTTTGCAATGATTTTTATGCGAGATTTTTTTTTGTCTAAAATCTTTTGAACGGCAATGGCATCATTTTTATTTCTTACAAAAGAGTGGGCAATAAAATCAAGGTTATTATCTGCTGCAAATTCAATAAAGCCTTTGTCTTTTTCACTCAAAGCCGGAAGCTTTACATGAACCGAAGGGATGTTGATACTTTTTCTGGCATTAATAACACCTTCATTTTCCACATGGCAGCTTAAAAACTCATCATTTTTATCCATAACAGCAAGGGCAATATATCCGTCATCAATAAGTATGGAGCTGCCCACAGGAACATCTTTAACAAAATTTTCATGGGAAACACAGATAATATCATCTTTTGAATTTTCGCCGGGAGCACCTTTAATTTTTATAATATCCCCGAATTTTACAGACAAAGGTGTTTCATTGTCACAGGTTCTGATTTCAGGACCCTTGGTGTCTATAAGAATTCCTATTTTATCAGATATCTGTCTTGTATTTTCGATTACTTCCATGGCATTTTCATGGTTCATGTGAGCAGTGTTCAGTCTGACAACATTCATACCTGCTTTGTAAAGCCTTCCAATAAACTCAGGAGAACAGTTTAAATTAGAAATAGTGGCAATAATTTTGGTTTTTTTTGGCATATACAAAACCTCCCCGTAAACTACTTTTAAGTTGTTGCTCAATACAAAATTATATTTTAACCTAAAATCTTTGACTTCAACCAGTTCTGCTCTATGACCGTTATTTATAATGCAGGATATGTATTTTTTGAATTTGGTGCAAGAAAAAGATTTTTTAACGTCTGTTTTTTTATCTCTTTTTTAAAACTTTCAGGCTGATAAATGCCTTGACTCGTAATATTATTTTTGATATTTCTCAAAATATAATCATAAATTTATAATATAAAATCAATCCATTTTGAAATTTGAGCAGTGATTCCTGCTGTAAATGTTTATACAGCTGAGACTATGTTCACAGCAAATAAGACGTACTGTTTTTTTTGTATTGTAATGACTTTTTTGTACAGAGATTACATTGACTGTTAATTGCTTGCTGTGAAATTACTATACATCACCTGATTGCAGC
>JASFBI010000389.1 GCA_030149595.1 Desulfobacterales bacterium | reverse complement strand
AGCTTGTACTCTACCAGCTGAGCTATGCCCGCTTTAAAAGATATATCTAATTATAATAAATTGATATATTTGTCAACATTTAAATTATTAACTTTTTATAGTTTATACTGGAAATAAAACATCAAAATTATTAATAAGTTGATCCGTAATTAATGTATGTACTTGATTTACATCACTATCTTTTAAAGTACCTGCTGCAGATCTGTAAATCATTCTAAACGAAATACTTTTTTTACCTGATTCAATAGGGGACCCCTCATAAAAATCAAAAAGAAAAACATCTTCGATCAAATCTTCTTTAATTTTTTTTATAAATCTTAAAACCTCATCTGCTGCAATTTCTTTATCAATGATAATTGTCATATCACGTGAAGCAGAAGGAAAACGAGGAATAGGCATTATCTTTACATCAGTTTCAGATGTAACTCTTTTAAGTTTTTCCAGGGAAATTTCAAAAATAAAAACATCTGGTTTTAAGTCAAAGTTTGTTTTAACCTCTGAATTTACCTCTCCAATTAGTCCTATAATCTCATCTGCTACAACAATATCAGCAGAATAACCTACTCTGGTAAAGCTTATAGATTCAAAAGACTTTTGTAAAAACCGAACATTCTGAACTCCAAGTTTATTTAAAAGTCCTTCAACCACACCTTTTATATCAAAAAAATCGGATATTGTCTTATTGTCATGCCAGGTTTCTTTATATCTCAGCCCTGTCCACAGCCCTGAAAACAGTTCAGTTTCTTTGGGTTGAATTTCCTTTCCCTCTGAAACAAAAACACGGCCTGTTTCAAATATTTTAAAATTAAATATATTTCTTGAATTATTAAGATGCATGTTTTTAAGCAAACCAGGTATCAATGAACTCCTTAATACAGACTGCTCCTCAACGAGAGGGTTTAAAATCTTTACAAGCCGGTTGCGTTTATCACTTGCTGATAACCTGAGATCACATACAGAAGAAGGATTTATAAAGCTGTAATTTATCACTTCATAAAATCCACATCCCAACATAAAATTCTTTACTTTTTCTGAAACAGATTGTTTTAACTGAATTTTTTTAAAATTTAAAATACCCTCTGGAAAAGTAACAGGAATATTATCGTATCCTGATAACCGTGCAATCTCTTCGACCAAATCCTCCTCCCTTTCAATATCTACCCTGAAAGATGGAGAAATTACGTCCAGTTTGTTATTTTTTGACAATGTTACATCAAAACCTATTGAAGTCAGCAACTCAGCCATAACACCAGGCTTTAAATCAAGGCCAAGAATCTTGTTTGCCTTAACAACACTAAGCATTATCCGTTGTTTTTTAAAATGGCCTTTTTTTTCATCTATAACACCCTTTAAAAGATTGCCACACCCTATTTCACTAATAAGAACTGCTGCCCTGTTAAGTGCTTTAACAACTCCTTCAGGATCAACCCCTCTTTCAAAACGATGGGAAGCATCAGTATTCAGTCCGTTTTTTTTTGCTGTTTTACGAATTGTAACAGGATTAAAATAAGCACTTTCAATAAGAATTTTTTTTGTATTTAGTTCTACCTGAGAATTCAAGCCCCCCATGATTCCGGCAAGAGCAACAGGCTTTTCACCATCACATATCATTAAAGAACTGAAATCTAAAGAGCGTGCTATTTTATCAAGAGTAACAAAATCTTCATCTTTATCTGCCATACGAACAACAACCTGCTTTTCAGCAATCTTGTCATAATCAAAAGCATGGAGCGGCTGACCTGTTTCCATCATTACAAAATTAGTAACATCAACAATGTTATTTACAGGTTTTAAACCAATAGAGAGCAACCTGTCCTTCAGCCAGAAAGGAGACTCACCAACAGTAACATTTGTAACAACTCTTGCGGCATATCTCATACAGTGTTGAAAATCATCAATATTAACAGATATTGAATCAAATACACTTTCATCTGATTCGTAAATTTTAGATAGAGGATATTTCATCTTTTTTTTGCAAAAAACAGAAACTTCCCTTGCAACACCAATAAAGCTTAAACAATCTGGCCTGTTGGGAGTTAAATCAATTTCAAAGACATAATCAGACAGATTAAGGGCTTCTTTTAGATTTAAACCTATGGGTACATCATTTAAAGGCATTACGCCTGTATTATCAGCTCCTAACATTAGCTCCAGCTCACTGGGAAGCATTCCAGCTGAATTAACACCTCTAATCTGGCTTTTTTCTATAACCATGCCACCAGGCAGAACTGTTCCAGGTAAAACAAGAGGGACAATCATATTTTTTTCAATATTATTTGCTCCGCACACAACAGTAACAACAGCATCTCCCCTATCTAATAAAACTACCTGTAATCTGTCCGCCCCGGGGTGCTTTTTTATATCTGTTATTTTAGCAGATATAACTCCTTTAAGATAATCATAACGGTCTGTTACATTATCGACTTCAAGCCCTGCCATTGTAAGGGAGTTTGCCAGAAAATCTTTATCCACATCTACATCTACATACTCTTTTAACCAGTTTAAGCTAACCTTCATTTTAAAACTGTCCTAAAAATCTGATATCGTTTTCGTAAAATTTACGGATATCATCTATGCCATATTTTAGCATGGTTATACGTTCAACTCCCATTCCAAATGCAAATCCTGTGTATACTGAAGT
>JASFBI010000388.1 GCA_030149595.1 Desulfobacterales bacterium | reverse complement strand
TTTTCTTGAGAGAACTCTTTATTCAAAATATCAGCTTCTTCTTGAAAGTGTAGCTCGCCATAAACATAACTCATCTTATTTTTTAAAGCTAATTCTAAAAGAAAACCTCTCTCCCCTAATTTTTTTATATTTTCGTCTCTATTTTCTGATAAAGTTGTAAGTGGGATTTTATTACCTTCAATAAAAACTATTTTTTCTTGGTTATTCTATTTAACAAGCTCTTCAAAAAAATTTTCTAAAATATTAAATTGTTGGTGTTGAGAATCATTTGAATGTTCTGCTCCAAAATAATATAAAAACTGTTTGTCTTTATTTAGTTTAAATAAATAAGGTATTTCTTTTTTATTTTGCATATAATTAAATTATATATACTAATTTAAAAAATACCACTTCTGTTCATAATTCAAACAGAAGTGGTAAGTTGTTAAAAGGTTAAAAATTAAGGAGCTTGATCCCAATCTGCAGACCATTGATCCCAGTCCGCAGACCACTGATCCCAATCAGACCAATGATTATAATCTACTCCTGAGGCCAAACATTCTTGTATTTGAGGGATACAAGTAGGTCCCTGCTCTACACGACTGATCGCACCAGATACCGATTGATTCTCCATTTAATCACCTCCTTTCGACGTTTATTAAATTACGCATATGTGTAAAAATCTGTTTTCTTGTCTCGCAATAAATATATTTTCCGTTTTTATCGAGCATAGCAGAACAGCCATTGTTACACATATTCAACCACTCACATTTTTTACAGTCATCATGGAAACTTCTTGCTTTTTCTATAAAATCTAAAGCCTTTTCTCCAAGCAAGATAGCTTTGAGATTTTGGGTTTTTAGATTACCCCAAGAACTTTCAGGATCAAAGCTAAAACGATCACAGGGATATACAGAACCATCAATATCAAGACAAAAATAATTTCCACAAGTATTATTATAGGAACAACCTTTAGCTCTGTAGCCCATAGCACCTGCCACATAGTCATCAATGTCTCTGATTAATAATTTTTTATTATTTTTCTTTATCCAAAAATTAATCAATCTTTTATACATCTCAATAGACATCAAATCTGAAACAGCGAGATCTTTATGTTCATTAAAAGTTGAGGACATTTCAAATACATTGGTTGCCCAATTTTTCTGATCAAGAACTGAGTAAATATAATCCCAATCATCTTCCCACCGAGAAAAATTGTCTAAAGTCATTGTTTGAATTAAACCAATATGCAAACCTTCTTTTTTGCACATTTTAATTTTTTCAACGACTCTTTCAAAAGTTCCCTTACCAAAAACATCTTTTCTGTGTAAATTGTGACTTTCTTTTCCTCCGTCAAGACTTAGACCAATTCTAAAGTCATTTTCCTTAAAAAAAGAAATCCAATCTTTGTTTATTAAGGTAGCATTAGTTTGAAGAAGATTTGAAACGCTACTCTTAGTTAATTTTTTTTGAAGTTTTACAATTTTTTTGAAAAAATTAATACCTGCAAGCAAAGGTTCTCCCCCCCATGCCAAACAATTTTTACATTCTTGTTAGGATACATTTCGATAAACTGGGTAATAAATTTTTTCAATAAAGTAAAATTCATAACAGTTTTACTTTGTTGGTCCATCCCGTTATAAAAGCAATAGCTGCATCTTAAATTACAATAATTACCAGTAATTTTAACAACGGGCTTAAATACGATATATTTCGGCTTCATTTTTTACCTCCTTATATTTTAAAGTCAAAGAACTATTCACTACCGACATACAGTATTTAGCCTCAAATAGCAACACAATTTATTATTTTAGACAAGAAATTTTATTTAATAAAAAATTAAGAGTTCTGAAGCCCTAATTTTGGAAATGTCTCTAAAATACCACTATATTTCAAATCTCTTTTGATTTTCTTCCAGTTCGCAGTTCTAAGGAAGCATCGGAGTAAATCAAGAAAATTGTGTCGGTAACCCCTTTTTTTGACAAAAGATTCTTTTGAAGATACACTATAAAAATAACTAATCTAAGGGGAAAAACTATTATGAAAAAAGAAATTTTATTTATCACCGGAAATACCAAAAAAGTAGAAGAAGTGAAATCTATAACCGGTCTTGAAGTATTGGCAAAAAATCTAGATATTCCTGAAATTCAATCATTAAGTGTTGAGGAAGTAGCAGAAGCAAAAGCTCTCTCTGCTTTCAAATTGGTGGGTGCTCCTGTTATTGTTGATGATACAGGCATGAGCATTGATTCCCTTAATGGATTGCCAGGAGCTTTAGTAGCATGGTTTTTAGACAACCTTAAACCAGAAGGTATCCTTAAAATTTTGGGTGATGAAAAAAACAGAAAAGCTTCCGTTTGTACCTGTATTGGTTATGCTGATGAATCTGGAGTTTACACATTCACTGGAACAATCAAAGGAGAAGTATCTAAGTCATTCAGAGGAGAAAATGGATTTGGATATGATCCGATTTTTATCCCTGAAGGCTATGACAAAACATATGCCGAAATGACGTCCGACGAAAAAAATGAAATATCTATGAGGAAAATCGCTCTCCTAAAATTCAAAGAATTTATGGAAAGCAGGGGTTAGTTTATCCCATTTATTTAAATGTCATTTCAAAAAGCCTGTTCAAGAACGGAAATCTTGCAGGCTTTTTTTATTTGTAAC
>JASFBI010000059.1 GCA_030149595.1 Desulfobacterales bacterium | reverse complement strand
ACACAAAATAAGGGACATAAATATCAGCCTTCCGTTTATTTCCAATATAGATGCAAAAATCGATATATTTGTCACTCCCAACTTATCTGCAAGTTTTAATGATACACCAATTTCCCTGAGCGGAAAGACAAAACCATTTCACAAAAACATAAAAACCATACTGGATCTAAACTTAAAAAATATTGATCTTGCTCACTATTTTTCCTATTTACCAATAAAAACCAACATGAATGTACAATCTGGTTTTCTTGATATAGCAACAAATATTACTTTTTATAACCAGAAAGACAACTCTCCATCAATAAACTTTTCCGGAGAATTTACACTAAAAAAACTTGACATCATAGATAAAAAAAAGCATCCCGTTATCAAACTTGCCCGTTTTTACCTTAGTTTAGGGAAATCCCAGCCCCTATTAAATAAAATTCATATAAAAAAGATCGAAATCTCCTCACCTGAAATCGGGTTCACCCGCCTGAAAAACGGGGAAATCAACATCAATAATCTTATACCTGACAAACATGAAGATAGTACCCAGGAGAAAGAACATGCTGATTTACAATCAAAGCCCTTGCCAGAGGCAGTGCTTACTCTTGATGAATTTAAAATAGACCATGCACGGATATATCTGAAAGATGATTATAAAACCACAGCTAATCCAGATATCAGCGACATCCTGAATATCTCTTCTTTTATGATTAAGGATATTTTCATTGCTACATCAGAAATGACAATATCAGCAGGAAAAGTGAGTCTTGACGGAGGAGATCTCAGAATCAAGCGCCAACCTGCCGGAGACATCAACCTTGCAGTACTAATTCCAAAAGAGCCCCACACTTCATTAAAAACAGAAAAAACACCAGTAAAAAATTCAGTAAAACCCGCACAGAACTGGACAACCTCCATACAAGAACTCATGATAGACAGATTTAATATTTTCGGAGAAAATCTGGCTGATACAACCAGCGGTAATCTTACAATCAATGGTATAAATCTCAACGGGCAGGCAATCACCACAAAAAAAGACAGCAGAGGAAAAATTAATCTTGATATTCCCGTAACAGGCAATCTGAATGATCCTGATTTCAGCATCGCAGGAACTGTAATAACTGTTATTAAGAATCTCCTGATAAAAGCAGCAACTGCCCCGTTTGCTCTTATTGGTCACATGTTCGGAAGCAGTGAAAAAATAAACCTGATCAATTTTCACCCGGCCATGACAGAACCTGCAGAAAAAGAACATTCAAAATTAGATACAGTTATCAAAGCTCTTTTTGAACGTCCAGGTTTAAACATTGAAATAGCAGGTTATGCTGATCCTGAAAAAGACAGGCAGGCCATTAAAAACCAACGGTTTGAAAATATTATTAAAGCTGAAAAACTTAAAAAAATGCCCCCGGTAAAGCTGATCCCCCTTAACGAAATCATTTTACAGAAACAGGAGTATGATGCTTACACCCAAAAAGTCTACCGCGACTTCATGGAAAAAAAACTTAAAACAGTCGGGAAAAGCACTGCTGAATCTAATGATAAACCCACTGGCTTAAAAGCAGATATCCCCGGTACTCCCCCAATTAAACCCACAATAGAGATGATGAAAAAGGCGGTACTTGAAGAAATCCCCGTTACCAGTGAAGATTTGCACATTTTGGCACATAAAAGAGCTTTAAGTGTTAAGGGGTATATTCTTAATTCCAAAAAAGTGGATGCTGAACGGATTTTCATAGTTGAACCCAGTGACTTTTACAAGGGCAAAGAGAAGAAAAATCCAGGCAGCCGTGTGGAACTAGGAATTAAATAACAAAAAAACAGGGGACATAATTATTACGCAAATAGTTCAAGGATGCCGTCATAATCAGTGTTGAAACTTTTTTTTAAAATATTTGCATATATTTAATTTTATAACAGCCTGTATAGTTCATTCTCATCGCTATAATAATTGACATAGTATATACCCAGCAGGTATACTATTTATACTATGAACTTTGAATTTGACCCTGCAAAATCAAAAACCAATAAAAATAAGCATGGAATTGATTTTATTGCTGCTCAAGCGCTTTGGAATGATCCTGATTTATTGGAGATTCCTACAAAAATGACTGATGAGCAAAGATTTATTATAGTTGGGAAAATAGGTGAAAAACACTGGTCAGGAATTATCACATATCGTAATGAGAATATAAGAATTATTTCAGTACGACATGCCAGAAAAGAGGAGGTTAAGCTTTATGAAAGCTAAAGAACTGGATAAAAAATTTGATACAGGAGAAAGCATTATAAAACAATTAGATCTTTCAAAGGCCATACGACCTAACCAGCAGCAAAAAAGGGTAAATGTTGATTTTCCTCTATGGATGATACAGTCTTTGGATAAAGAAGCCAAACGAATTGGTGTTCCCAGACAATCAATTATCAAAATATGGCTGGCAGAAAGATTAGATAAATCTTCTACCTTATAGTATTCAAATTATCATTAACGAATATTTATACCAAAAAAAGTGGATGCTGAACGGATTTTCATAGTTGAACCCGGTGATTTTTACAAGGGTAAAGAGAAGAAAAATTCAGGCAGCCGTGTGAAACTGGGAATTAAATAACAAAAAAAAACAGGGAGCAAAAATAACAAGCTCCCTGTTTTTAAATCTTATAACATCATACACAAACTAAACTATTAATGAGCACCAAGAAGGCCTTGAATAGTATCTGCCCATGGTGTAGCATAAATTATGATAAGTGATATAACAAGAGCATAAATTGCTAAAGACTCAATCATAGCAAGACCAATAAGCATAGTTACTGTAACTTTACCAGATGATTCAGGATTTCTTGCGATACCCTCAACAGCTGCTTTTAAACCAAAACCCTGAGCAATTCCGCAAGCAGATGCTGCTATTGCAATTCCAAAACCTGCTGCTGTAACACACGCAATAAAAAATTGTAATGCCTGAGCTTCCATAAAAACTACCTCCTTAAATAATAAATCAATTAATATTCGGCTTCTTTTATATAAAAATTTATAAATAAACTATATCAATGTGCATGTTCCATTGCACCTGAAAAATAAATAATAGAAAGCAGAAAAAAAACAAACGCCTGAACAAATGCCACAAATATACCCAGTGCCATAATTGGTAAAGGAGCAAAAAAAGCACCTGCCAAAGCAAAAAGTATACCAAGAACAATCTCATGCCCCATCATATTACCAAAAAGACGAAAGGAGAGAGAAAGAATCCTTGCAATATGGCCTATTATTTCAATAACAAAAATCAATGGACTCATCCACCAAACAGGCCCCATAAAATGCTTGACATATTTGACGCCATGATATTTCACTCCTATTATATGGGTGCAGGTAAACACAACCAGAGCACATGACAAAGTTGTATTTAAATTAGCAGTAGGAGGGAAAAAACCAGGAATAAGCCCAATTAAGTTACATGCAAGAATATAAAGAAAAACAGTTGCAATAACAGGAAATAACCATCTTCCTTCTTCTCCTGTAACATCAACCATAAAATCTTCGAGCCCTGCAATCACCAATTCTAAAAAGTTCTGACCTTTATGGGGAATCATTGTTACTCCCCTGGCAGCAATAGAACCTATTCCTATTAAAAGAATCATAACTACCCAGGTATAAATTAGATGGGGGTTTGAATGAGCCCAGTGACCCAAGCCAATTAATTCAAACAACTTGACAAAAAATAGATACGGATGTTCCACCTTAAACCGCCTCCTTAAAAATAAGTTTTTTTACTTCACGTATTGTTGCACAAAAAATGCTGATAACCACAACTGATAAACCTACTATCAAGCCTATGGGATTTACAACATCTCCTGCAATAAGTAAAAATATAATGACACCACTTATAATAAAACGAATATAATACTTCGTTATAACTACATTATGAGTTGAAATATATGGAGGAGTAAAAGCCTGTTTCAAGGTTTTTGCCAAAAAAAAGAAGTTAATTGTAACTATAAGCCCACCAGATAAAACGCCCATGGCAAAATCAAAAGGCATAAAACCAAATCCGCATATATTAATAAAACAAAAAACAATCCAGTTTGTTTTATTAATAAAAGCAACAATACTATCCTGAACAGGTGAAAGCCTCATGGCAACCAAATATAACCCTTTTTTTAAAATTTCCTGCTTTTTTTAATAGCAAGTCCAATATTTTTAAACCCAGCTAATATTCCCAGCACAATAAAAACCAATGTTAATACAGGCTCTGTGTTAAAACGCCTGTCAAGATAGACTCCTATAAACAGACCAATAAACACAGACAGAGCAACAGAGAGCCCTATACTGCTGTAATAGGAAAACTCCTTTATAAGTTTTGCTGTCTCTTTTTTCATAACAAAATCTCTACCCGTTTAAATAACATACAGTTATTCCAAAGTATGCTTCCTATCATAGAGGATAAGTACAAGTCAATCTAAATAAAAACCACAACCTATTTTATTATAATCCTGCCAGCCATCTCTTCACCTGCAACTTCCCCTATTACAGCTGCTTCAACACCTTTATCTATAAGCTTCAACAAACAGTCCACAGCATTTTTTTTATTAATTGAAATAAGCAGACCACCCGATGTCTGAGGATCAAAACAGATATCAGCAACAGCTTTTTTAATATAAGATTTCACATGAACCCTCTTGCCGCAAAACCTCCTGTTTTCATAGGCTCCTGCAGGAATAAGTCCCATTTCAGCATACTCTTCTGCTTTTGGAAGAAAAAAAAGCTCATCAGCATATATATGTATCTCTTTTTTAGAACCCTTTGCCATTTCAAGAAGGTGGCCGCAAAGACCAAACCCGGTAATATCAGTACATGCACTGGCTCCAGATGCAACCATTATCTCCGAAGCCGGTCTATTTAATGCTGAAGCAGTTTCAATAAATTTTTTTTGAGTATCTTTATCTGCTATTTTTCCTTTTATAGCTGTTGCAATTATCCCAAGACCAAGCGGTTTAGTTAAAATCAACACATCCCCTGTACTGGCATTACAATTTGTAATAACCTTATCAGGGTGAACCACCCCTGTTACAGAAAGACCATATTTAAACTCAAGATCATCCACACTGTGCCCACCAACAAGCACTGCCCCAGCTTCATCTATTTTCTCAAGCCCCCCTTCAAGGGTTTCACGCAAAACATCCACAGGTAAATCACATGAAGGAAAACAGACCATATTCATGGCTGTAAGAGGTTTTCCACCCATGGCATAAACATCACTCAAGGAATTTGCAGCAGCTATCCTTCCAAAATCACAGGGAGAATCAACAACAGGAGTAAAAAAATCAATGGTCTGGATAAGAGCTGTTTCAGAATCAAGCCTAAACACACCAGCATCATCGGAATTTTCCATCCCTACAATCAAATCAGGATGCTTTTTTATTGAGAGACCACCTAAAACTTTGTCCAGAAACTCTGGACTTAATTTTGATGCTCAGCCAGCGGCCCTGACTTTTTCTGTAAGCAAAAATTTTTTACCTTTTATTTCACTCATATTTACTCCTTGTCCATGGCAAGGTCTTTTGCATAAAAAACCGGACCATCAGTACATACATGGAAATATCGTTCAGAATCATCAGCTTTTTTTACAGCACAACCAAGGCAAGCTCCCATACCGCAAGCCATAACAGTTTCAACAGACACCTGGCATACGATCCCGTATTGATTTGCAATTTCAGAAACACTTTGCAGCATGTGATAAGGCCCGCAGCTATAAATAATATCAGGTTTTTTTATTTTTATCTCCTCTTCCACAGCACAAGTAATTAATCCTCTCCCCCCCCTTGTCCCGTCATCAGTTGCTACAACCGTTTTTATACCCAATTTTTCAAAATCATTTATGCACAAAATATCAGCAGATGTCCTGCCTCCGATAAATACTGTACAATCAACAAACATTCTGTTTTTTTTTATAAACTCTCCCAGAAAAACAAGCGGAGCAACACCAATGCCCCCTGCAACTAAAAAAGCACTCCCCTCTTCTTTTATTTTAAACCCGCTGCCTAAAGGGCCTGTAAAAAAAAGAGTATCTCCTGCTTTAAGATTTGAAAGCTTTCTGGTAAACCCGCCTACAACTTTAAAAAGCACCTCTATCTCTTCTGACACACCATCTCTACATAGAGTTCTGTGTATGGAAAAAGGTCTTGACAAAAAAGAAGCCATATCATCTTCCATGCGAAGCATTACAAACTGTCCGGGGAAAACCCTTAAAGCAGCATCTTCACACTTAAACCTTATTTTAAAATAAACCCTGCCAACCTTTTTATTTTGCAATACCTTAACTTTTTTATATATCATAATATCTGCTTTATATAGTGCCTGAACAAAAACTATGATTTTATGTCCGGCTCTATCTATTTAAAAAAATATCAGCAAAGCCCTATAAATCCAGCAGCCCTGCCTGTTCTTTGCTCTTTTCTATAGGAATAGAAAACTTTAGAATTACATTTTGTACATATTCTGCTAATATATATATTTGCATCCAAAAGACCTGCACCTGTTAGCTGATCATAACTAAGGGACCAAAAATCAAACCGGTTAGCCCCATCTTTATATTTCCAAAAATCTATTGGTATCTCTCTTTCATAATTAACAAACTCTGCACAGCACTGCCCAAGAGAGGGGCTTACTCCTGCATTTATACTGCATGGGTTACAGCCGAACAGATCTACCATCCTGTCTATTGTTATGCCTATTATATCCCTTACACTGCCCCTCCACCCTGAATGTATATTTGCCACAACTTTTTTCCCTGGATCATACAGCAAAATGCACTGGCAATCAGCCATATTTATAAAAAGAGGGAGGTTCAATACATTGGTTATTACAGCATCACCATCAAAATGAAAACCCATCTCTTTTTTTTCAACCCTGTTTAATGTTTTTTTGTCCAAAACAACCACTTCCACAGAGTGAGACTGATTTAAAAAAACCTGTCTCTTCTCCTCAATGCAGGACAAAACAATGCGCCTGTTGTGTTCTACTGCTCTTTTTTTATCCCCTGTATTAAAGCTTAAATTCAAACTGTCAAAGGGACTTTTACTAACTCCACCTTTTCTTGTGAAAATCCCATGTTTTATATCTGTAAATTTAAAAAGGTTAGGAAACTGCAAGAATAACAGACCTTTTTTTTCTATTTCAATCAATAATATTATCTCCAAAAACAGAAAAT
Organism: Desulfobacterales bacterium; assembly: GCA_030149595.1. Classification (GTDB taxonomy): domain Bacteria; phylum Desulfobacterota; class Desulfobacteria; order Desulfobacterales; family DAOWNP01; genus DAOWNP01. Next base: position 1,083 of record JASFBI010000059.1, on the reverse strand, counting down.
ACTTGTTTAAATACAAGTCTTTGATAACATCTTTTTTTGTTGTTTCATATAACCGGCATGGCCGGAGCATGGTTATTCTTTATCGGCCACAACGAAAATTGAAACTTTCATGATTACGGTCTGTTGGACAGAGTTTCATATAAAAATATAAAAAACAAAAAAAATCTGATTCTTAGTTTTCTACATTGCTTATTTATATTTTTTCACAAACCTCTGTTTTTTGGCAAGGTTTTTCTTTTAATATAAGGAGAAATAATGTTTGATTATCTGTTTAAGCCCATTAAAATTAATAAACTGGAAATAAAAAACAGAATAGCATATCCGGCTCTTGGCCTTATGTATTCTTTAGACACCAAACTAAATGATAAATACTACAATTTTTTCAAAGAGAGGGCAAAAGGCGGTGCTGCTATAGTTACCGTAGGACCTGTCGGAGTAGATTATTTAGGTTCAGGATTTGCTATCCTGTCCCTTGCAAACGACGATGCAATCCCCTCCTTTAAAAAACTGACAGATATTATCAGAGCCGAAGGGGCAAGCCCCTGGGTTCAGCTCTTCCATGCAGGAGCCTACACACACCCCATACTAATAAACGGTGAAGATCCCATAGCTCCATCCCCTGTTTATTCAAGTTACTCCAAAGCCACCCCTAAAGAGATGACCACAGAACAGATCTCAGAAGTTCAAAATGCTTTTGCAGATGCAGCTAAAAGAGCTGTTGCTGCCGGATTTGACGGAGTTGAAATAATAGCTTCTGCAGGTTATCTTATTACACAGTTTTTATCTCCCCTTAAAAACAAAAGAGATGATGAGTATGGAGGATCTTTTGAAAACAGAACAAGATTTCCAAAGGAACTCTTCACGCTGGTAAGAAAACGCCTGGGAAAAGACTTTCCCTTAACAGTGAGAATGGCAGGAAACGATTTTGTAACCGGCAGTAATACCGATGCTGAAACCCCAAGAATTGCACAATTATATGAGCAGGTCGGTGTAGATGCCATAAATGTCACAGGCGGCTGGCATGAATCCAAGGTGCCTCAACTGCCCATGGATCTTCCACAATCAGGTTTTGCATACCTTGCC
>JASFBI010000058.1 GCA_030149595.1 Desulfobacterales bacterium | reverse complement strand
AAGATTTTTTTTAAAACCTGTTACTTTATCCCACAGTACAATAACATGTTTGTTAAACAGAGATTCATCTAAATAATTTGACAGCTGAACCACCTGCTGTTCAGCTCCTCCCATACCAACAGAACCTATTAAATGTGCTATATTTATCTTTTTATTTCTGTTTTTTACTGCCATTTGTTAAATCTTTTCAATAATCCTGCAATATTTCTGTGCTGCATTATCCCATGTATATTTTTCTGCCCCGTAAAAAGTATAGGATCTATCACCCTGAATTAACTTTTTTAAAGCCGTGGTAACAGAATCCACATCATTAATATATCCCACCTCTCCACAATCCATATCAACCATTAAATCATTCATGGCAGAATATTCTGGAACAATAGATAAAACCGGTTTTTTTACACTAAGATAATCAAAAAATTTATAGGATACTGAATAATTCATTTTTTGCCCTATCATAAGTGTTAGAATATCAGCTCCTTTAAGGTATTTAACTATTTTATCATGTGATACCGGAGCATGTTCTTTTACTATATTTTTCAGATTATGTTTTTCTATTAAAACCCTGTCATCTGTTTTAAGTTTTCCAAATATATGCAGACAACAATTTTTAGAAGATATAACACCCTCTTTTATAAGTTTTAATAAAGGTTCAGTTAATAGTCTCAGACTTCTTTCACCATAAAACTCACCTGCATATACAATATTAATTTTATCTTTTTCCAGTAATATATTTTCTACATCTTCTTTATTATTAAATCCATTATAAACAACATCACACTTTGATTTTATATTTTCACCCATGGCATTAACAAACTCTTTTTTCATCCAGTGAGTTGAAAAAACCAGGGCTTTTGCATGTTTTACTGCTATATTTTCTAAAAAAATATTAAATTTTTTAAAAAATATATTTCCATATTTCTCTTTGTCATTCCAGGATGCATTTGTCCAGGGGTCACGATAATCAATAATAAGTCTGGATTTTGTCAATAAACTCAATAAAAGCCCTGTAAAAACTGGAGAAAATGGAGGACCTGTTACAATAATTTTATTTATGCGCTTTCTGTATATAACTATCAGCCCTTTTATCAGCAAAGGAATTGTCCAGCCGCTATAGCTATCTATTAAACAAAAAGAACGGGTCCACAGGCGCACAAAAATTCTTTTAAAAATATTATTCCCTTTTATGGGAAACCCAGGACACATGGATGTTTTATAAACACTGCCTGAATAAGGCAGTGAACTATCCATACGCTGGGCATATCTGTTTTTTAAAGTTATAATATTTACATTATAACCCTTATTATCAAATAATTTACTTAAAAAACTAAAACGTTTTGCTCCGACTGCACCATTTGGAGCAAAAAAAGGAGCTATTATTAATATTTCTTCACTTTTTTTTTGTATCATTGTAAAATTTCTATAAAAATTAAATATTGTGCAAAAAAAACATGAAAATTACCATTTAAACACCTTTAAGCTATCTGTAACCGTTTAGATTCCATATCCTGCAAACAACCCATTTTTAATATAAGAGCAGTAAATATAAAAAAGAAATATGCAGGAGTCAGCATATTTACAAAAAACATGGCAACCATATATGAAATAAACCCTGACAGATAACCATTGTAATACCATTGCAGGTTGTCTTTTTGCCTTCTATATATCCAGATGGATTTAAAAATCCTGAAATAAATCAATAAAAACAGAAAAAATCCAGGGGCTCCAAGTGTTGCCAAGTACAATACATAATCATTGTGAGTATTTATTTTAAAATAATGACTAAATGTCTGAAATCCTGTTCCTGTAACAGGATTTTCTGCAAACAGTTTCAGTCCAGTTATCCATGCATCAATTCTGCCTGAGCTATATTTGTTTATATCTCCCTCACCTGCTCTTTCAACAATATTGTTTACAATTCCTGTTCTTGAAGTTTCAGGTAACAGAAAATAAGTTGATACCATTAAAAAGCCAACAATAAAAACCAAGCCCAACCCCCTTAATATTAAACCTGGTGAAAAAGTTTTACTGTTTAAAAATAATAGAACCACAGATCCGATTAAAAGAGACAAAAGCCCTCCCCTGGAACCTGTAAGCAGAATAGAAAACAGTCCTGTAAGTATAGCCAGTCCCAAAACAATTTTTAAAAATCTGTTTTTATTATACCAGAAAAAATTCACACAAAATGGAATAAACAGTGTAATGTATGCTGCATATTGATTACCTTCGCTAAAGGCTCCACGGGATCTGCCCAAGCGTTCATTATATGATATTCTTTCTATGTTAACTATTCCAAGCGAGCTTATTATAGTTAACAGATTAAATATTAAAAACAGTATTATTAAACCTGTTAAAACAGTTTTTACTGTTTTTTTGTCATGTACTATACTAAATGTAATTAAAGCAAGTATAAAAGGTTCTATATATGATTTAAAATTAAAAAGAGCAGACAACAGGGAGTCATAAAGTTTTGGATGAACCATATTGGTATATAAAATTGAACAAAAACAGTATATTAATAATGCAAATATGGGAATATTTATACTGTTTTTCTGGATAACAGGTATTTTAGTAACAGGATTGCCTATTATCAGGAAAATTATTAAAAAATAGAAAGAGAGGTTCCTAAAACTTGCCCCTCTTACAGGAGAGAGTTTAACTCCCAGGCTTATCTCCAAAACAAAACTCAAAAACAAACCGGCAAACAGTATAATTGTAATATTACTATGAACTTTCACTTAAAATCTCTTGTTTTAAATTTTTATATGAAACTCTGTCCAACAAACCGTAATCATGAGAGTTTCATTTTTCGTTGTGGCAGATAAATCTGCCATGTATGTTATTTAAAATCATTTTTTTTAACTTTGTCATAAAAGGCTCCCAAATACCTGTCATATGGCAGATATTTTCCATAAGAGACCCTGTATCCATTGCAACAAACCTTGGTATCAGATAAATATCCTCATCCATATTAATCAATCTGTTCTCTATGGTTGCAGCTATCTTAATATCAGCATTTTGTAACATACTCTTTTCACGTTCATCAAAAGCACCATTTGGATAAGCAAAAGAGTATATTTTTTCTCCAGTCCAATTTTGAAGGGTTGTTTTTGATTCACATATCTCATATTCAAGCTCACTTGTAGTACAATTTGGCGTAATAACGTGGTTTACTGTATGGTTTCCAAGTGTTATTTGAGAGATTTTTGAAAGCTCTTTTACCTCATCCATACTCATTGCTTCTCTTGTGATACTACTTTTAAACCGATTTTCAATAGAGGTAAATATTTGCTCTCTTTTGATATTTACTATATGGTAAAGCTCTTATTTTTTTATATTAAATTCATTTTCTAAAACATCTTTATATCTATCTGTTAGTCTCCACCAGAACGAACCGCTGTTTTCAACAGAGCCTGTGGTAATAAAAAAAGTAGCTGGTATATTGTATTTTTTTAATACAGGCACAACATTTTCAATATTATTTTTCCACCCGTCATCAAAGGTTAACCATACTGCTCCTTTTGGACATATAGAGTTTCTTTTTAATATATGAATTAAGTCATCTGTTGATATAAAAGAGTAACCATTTCGCATTAACCATTTTACAGATTTTTCAAAAAGAAATTTTTCCGGATTATGAAAGGCTATACCTGTAATATATTGCCCTGATTGTGCTTTTGTCCTTGCTCTTCGTATAAAACCAAAAACAAAGAGAATAAATGCCATACAAAAGCTTAAAAAGTTTCGTAAAATCATCACTTTTATACTCTTTTCAGTAACTAAATTATTTTTTCATGATAATTTAGTTGTTTATAGGATTGGTCTCAGCCCTGGCTGAGGGGAACGCTATCTATATCTTGATTTAAATAAAAAACATGCAATAAAAATAACCAGCACTGCTTTTACCTGATTCAAACTAACTCTATATTTAAAACTTTTTTTAACATTTATAAAAGCATTTTTAAATTCACTGTTTTTTCTATATCCATTTGAAATACTTAAATATCTTTTTACAATTAAATTAGTCAGTATTTCTTTCTCTTGTTTTAACAGGTTATAATTATTTAAGTATTTCTTATACAGGTACAGATGTGCTTTTGCTGTTTTTTGCCAGGCATATGCCGTACCCGAGCTGCTTAAATTACAGTCATGCCTGTACTGTATATATACAGGATCAAGTCTACAGGCAAAAACAGCCTTTGCTTCTTTATAAAGCCTGACTGCAAAATCTCTGTCTTCTGCAAAAAAGGTTGATTCATCAAGTAACATACCTTTTAACACAGACTTTCTTACAATAATACTTCCCAAAAGAAAAAAATTTTCCTGTATTAACGCTTTAAAAAGATTATCTTCTAAAATCTTGTAATTTAAAATTTGCCTGCTGTATTTTAAGGTGTGCAAAACTTTTAGTTTATCAAAGGAGTTATACAGATGTTTTTTAGTGAAATAATCAAAAACCTGAAAGTTTCCAAAAAGAACACCAATATTTTTGTTTTTATTTAAAAACTCCACTCCTTTTTCCAAATGAGCAGGCAGCCAGATATCATCGGAATCCAAAAAAGCAATGTATTCCCCTTCTGATCTGATAATTCCTGTATTTCGTGCTCCTGACGGGCCTTTTAAACGGTTGTTACAGCAAAATATAATATTGGAATATTTTTTTTGCAGATCAGTTACAACCTCTTTTGTGTTGTCTTTTGAACCATCATCTACAATTATTATTTCTATATTTTCATATTTTTGCTTTTGTATGCTTTTTACAGCATCAATAAGAAAAGAACCCCTGTTATAAGTAGGAATAATAACACTTATTTTATGTTGAGCAGTTGGCATATTAATTTTTCCAAAAAGTTCAGGCATGCAAAATATTATAAAAAATCTTATTCATTTTATTCGCTTCATTTTCTACATTAAAATTATTTTCTATTTTAATACGGCCTGCCTTACCTATTTTTTGTCCAAATTTCACATTTTCAAAAACTTCAAAAACAGCATCAGCAATGGATTCACTATCTTCAGGAGGCACCAGTATCCCATCTGTTCTATGCTCAATCAACTCTTCTATCCCACAAATTTTTGAAGTTATAACAGGCAGTTCCATAGCCATAGCTTCTTTTATGGAGTTTGCCAGAATATCTCTTGACCCGTTTTTTGCAATAACACATGGTAAAACAAATACAGCAGCATTATCTAAATAATCTCTGATCTGCTCCTGAGGCATAAAATTTATAAATTCAATGTTTGGTATATTATACCTGTTAATCAATTCCTTATATTTATATATTTCAGAACCTTCACCAATTATTGTGCATTTATAATCAATATTTCGCTTATTTAATATATGGCAGGCCTCAATAAGAAATATAATCCCCTTTTGTTCATGCAGCCGGCAAACACTGACAATAGAATTTTGTTTTTTTTTATTATACCCTTTTTTAAAAAAATCCAGATAAATGGCACTATGAATAATATCAATGGATTTATCTGTTTTAAAATATCTTTCAAGTTTTACCTTATTATACTTAGATATTGTTATTAATCTGCTGGCAGATTGGATTATTTTCATTTTATTTTGAAGTTTTTTCAGATTATCATTTTCATAAATATCATGTGCCCTAAAAGAGAGTGTAAAGGGTACTTTTAAAGATTTTGATAATAAACAGACATAATCTATCGTATCGGGTGTTGAAAAAGGTGCATGGATAATATCAGGTTTTACAGATAGAATATTACGAATATCTAAATATTTTTCTATCCCTGTCCCTATTTTTGAATATATCTTCAGTGTATTAATTATTACTTTTAAAGTTATTAAGGGGTTTTTTATAAAATCTTTGCATACAGCTTTTAAGAAAAACATTAGTTTCTCTCTCCTGCTGTTAAAATAATTAAATCTGCAAAAAGTTCTGTTAATTAAATTGTGTTTTTTTAAAACAGGTCTGGTAATATTATTATATATCTGTTTGTCTTTGTGGTTTGATAATATATAAATTTCATTGTTCAGATTATTTAATTCAATAACCTCATTTAAAACAAAAGTGATCAATTTATCACAAACATACAAAATTTTCATATCTGTTTATGTCTCTTTAAAACAATTTTCTTTAAAGAAGAAAATTTAATTGGAGAAAAACCATACAGCATTGAATTTAAAAAATAAAAGACAGCTGTTATCTTGTTTTTATTTAATTTACTATGCCCCATTTTTATAAAAAAAGAACGAAACTCATCTTTTTTTATACCATTTATATGTCTGTTTAAAAAAATATAGATAATATTTAAAAGAAATGGAGAAAAACGAGCTTTTTCCACAAAAGGCAGACTTGCACCAAATCGTCTTTTTACCTCTTTATATTCACAAATAAATTTATAATATTTCTCTTTTGGATTTTTCCTGTAAGCACCCATATCACCTATATGCCGGTAAAAATAAAGACACTGATTTACACATTTAACTTTTGATATTTTTTCTAACTGATAATATAAATCCCTATCTTCGAAACAGAGCAGTCCAGCCTCATACCCATCTGTTTTATCATAAGCAAAACGTTTGAATGTTCTAAAATGAAAAGAGATCTTAGAGCTTTTATTTTCCCCTATAAAAATATCCTGTAAACATGTACCTTCAGGAATTTCTTCAATTAAATCTAACTTTTTTAAAATATTTAAATTCTCATCACAAATATAATGGTTTGAATATATTAATCCAGCATCAGGGTTCAATAAATGTTCATCTGCCATTATTTTCAAAGCATTTTCATGCAGAACATCATCTGAATCCAAAGTTCCAATAATAGAACCAGATGAATTTTCTACAGCCACTCTCGCTGTATATGCCACGCCTCTGTTATATTTGTTTTTTATTAATTTTATTTTTCTATTTTTAAGATAACTGCTAATTATTTTAATTGAATTATCCGAAGACCCGTCATCTACTATTACCAATTCCCAATTAATATATGTCTGGGCCAAAACACTATCTATTGCACTTTTAATATATTTGGAATTATTATAATTAGGCATAATCACGGTAAAAAGAGGTAAATCCATTATATTATCCCCTTTTCATTAAGAATGGAGAAAAAAGGTATCTGATTATTTTTATTTGCCTGATATCTTTTTTATAAATAAATTTAACAGGTGAAGATACAAATTTAAATTTATAATAAACAGTCAGATATGCTTTAAAACGCTTCTTTATTGTCTCTATCCTTGCAACTTTATTATAAATTAATCGGCACAAAAAAATAATGCCTTTTTGTTTCAGCAACCTTTGCTGTTTCGGGTGATTTTCACATATAATTTCCAATAGTTCCAAACTATCACAGCACCACTGTTTTATTCCAAGCAAAGAGCCATTGCTTCCAAAACGCCTGCGAAAACTTGCTTTTACATCATATATATCAATCCTGCTATATTTTGCAGTTAGTTTAACTTCAGCTGCAACATCCTGATAGCTAAAAGCATTTGTTTGAAATCCGCCAATTTTCTTTAATTTTTCTGTGTTAAACAGTGTACTGCATAAAAACAGTGCAACTTTATTGTCAAACCACCCAAACAAAAAGTCTGATGCTGATGTACCAGACATGTTATTTGGAGCTTCCCACTCTACATTACCACTTTCATCAATTTGTCTGACTCCTGTAAAAACAGATCCAATCTCTGTATTATAATTAATTGCATTCAAACATACTTTAATAAAATCAGGATCAATCAAATCATCGTCACATAAAAGCAAAAAGAACTTTCCCTTAGCAGAGTTAAGACAAAAATTAAAATTTTTATTAAGACCTATATTTTCAGAATGCCTGATATATTTTATTCGTTTATCTGAAAAAGAGTTCACAAGTTTTTTTGTTTGATCTGTTGAACAATTATCAGAAACTATTACCTCTATATTTGAATATGTTTGATTTAAAGCACAATTAATTGCATCCTTTAAAAATCCATCAGCCCCATTATAGGTTGGTATACCTATGGTTACTAATAATGTACTCTCTTTTTCACTATGATTTTTCATAAAACCTTACAACTATTTATTAAAATTATATTTCACTTCAAGTATCAAAAAAAAGTTCATCTAAATAATCACAAAAGATAAACTCTCTTACAGTAGTATCAAAAACAGATAAAGTTATTTTTCCTCCAGACTTTTTAATATCTCCATTTAATGAAAGAATATATCTCTCTAAATATTTCTCAAATGCAATAACATATTTTTTATAAGCTTTTTTCGGGAAAAAATATTTTTTCCCCGAACATTTCTCTCTATCATTTGGACGGTTACTA
>JASFBI010000387.1 GCA_030149595.1 Desulfobacterales bacterium | reverse complement strand
ATATCTACGGATCTCTTTAACGAGTTTATGGTAGAGAATAATTTATATTATGTTGCACGGGAGGATTTGAGTGATATTGAAATTGATGAGATTTTTCAGGGTGCTGAGCTGCCTGAAAAATTAAATCAAAAGCTGAAAATATATTTAGAAAATGTTAAATATCCTTTATCAGTAAGATCATCCAGTTTATTGGAAGATGCAAGGCTAAGACCCTATGCGGGACTATACAGTTCTTACATGATTCCTAATAATAATACAAATATTTCAATAAGACTTGATCAACTTTCAAATGCCATAAAACTGGTTTATGCCTCAACTTATTACCAGGATCCCAAAGCTTATTCCAAGAATGTTTATCAGCCCCATGAAGAAGCCATGGCAGTTATAGTGCAGCAGTTAACAGGGACTCAATATGGAGATTATTTTTATCCTTCTTTTTCCGGTGTTGCATTGTCTAATAATTTTTATCCTTTTTCCCATATGAAGCCTTCAGATGGTGTAGTTCACATTGCTCTTGGCATGGGTAAAACTGTGGTTGATGGAGAAAAATCCCTGCGGTTTTGTCCCAAATATCCTGAAATCCTTCCTCAGTTTAGCTTGATTGATGAAATACTGAACAATTCTCAAAAAGAGTTTTACGCTCTTAAAGTCAAAGGCTATCCGGAAAAATTAAATTTTTTAGAAAACTACAACCTTTACAGGCGAAATATTATAGAAGCAGAAAACGAATTTCCTGTAAAAAGTGTAGCAAGTACATATTTACCCGATGAACACAGGCTGGTAGATTCATGGTATCATAAAGGGGTTAAGGTAATTACCTTTGCACAGATTTTAAAATACAATATATTTCCCCTGGCAGGTATTTTAAATGATATCATGCAAATTGGTCGAAAAGGTATGGGAGGTCCTGTTGAGATAGAGTTTTCTGTAAATCTTAGTGAAAATAAAAAAAAGAAAAGTGATTTTTTTCTTCTTCAAATCCGTCCAATAACAGAAAAAGGAGAGAGACATGAAATAAAGTTAAATAAAGAGCTGGAAAAAAACATAATATGTAAATCATCTATTTCTTTGGGTAATGGGATAAACAATACAATAAGGGATATAGTTTATGTAAAACCTGATGAGTTTAAAGTTGAATTTACAAAGGAAATTGCAGATGAGATAGGTACTATAAATTCTTACCTGGTAAATAAAAAACTCTCTTATATGCTTATTGGGCCTGGCCGTTGGGGAAGTGCGGACAGATGGCTTGGAATACCTGTAAAGTGGAGGGATATTTCAGGAGTAGGAGTAATTATTGAATTGAAAAACAAGCAGCTAAATGTTGCTCAATCGTCAGGATCTCACTTTTTCCATAATATAACTTCATTAGGGATTGATTATATTACAGTTGATCAGGAAATTAAAGAAGACTTTTTTCACTGGGAGAGGTTTGAATCTGCTGAAATAAAAAATGAGACAAAATTTGTAAGGCATATACAATTAAAAAAGTCTTTGTATATAGTTATAGACGGGTTAAAATCTGAATCTGTTATCTGTATGTTTGATTGAAGATGAAATTAATTTTAGAGATTTTTTTATACAGGTTATTACGGAATGAAAATTTCTTCAGGTCCAAGGTAAAAAAAACAATTTAACCGCAGGCTGCCCCGTTGTGTTTTATTAAACTCTGTATGATCTTTTGTATTTTATATTCTCACGAAACCATAAAGGATAGGATACAGTCTGCAAAAGAACATTTATAGTATGTTTTTTTCCATGATCTGTATGTTTAAAAAAATTTGTTTTGCTGTTTAATGTTTTTTCCAGATCATTTTTAAAAGAAATTTTTTCACCTATTACAAATCGCTTCTGATTATAGAGGTTTAATAAATTTTCGAAGATATTTTTTTTGGGTACAAAATAGTTATCCCCCAGGGCTCTTCCATGTTCTTTTTTTATCACTTCTTTAAAATCACCGGTAAACAGTGCTTCAACTGATACTTTTTTTGATCTTAATTCATCTGATAGAGTACTTTTTTCGGCATGATTTTTTTTTGATAAAAATCCAATAACAATCTTAGGTGGGGCAAGTATTGATTTGGATGGTCTGTTGTTTTGATTGTATATGCGTTTTCTCCACTCAATCATTCCAGCCATTTAACTTATTCTTTGCTATTTTCATAAGAATAAGTGCACAAAGTTTTGTCCGTTTTGTTAAACTGTCAATCTCAACATATTCATTTCTGCTGTGGATTGCACCTCCTTTTACACCTAAATTATCTATATTTAGAAGTTTTGCCTGGGACAGGTTATTTCCATCACAGCATCCTCCTGTTCTACGCCATTTTATATCCATGCCAATTTCACTGCCACACTCTTTTATAAAATCCAATAATTTTTTTGTGCTTTCTGTTAAAGATTTTGGCTGTCTGTTAAATCCTCCAAAAAGTTTTATAAAAAAGCCGTCTCTATTATTAATTTTTTTTATGGCCTGTTCAAGTTTTTTATAAACATAAATTTGATCTTCAGATGATTTTATTCTGATGTTAAATTTTATAACAGCTTTATCAGGTACTGTATTTACGGTACTTCCACCCATTATTATGGCAGGATTTACATTGATCCCTTTTTTGCCTATCTGTTCAATTACAACAATAAAGTCTTTTAAGGCAGACACAGC
>JASFBI010000386.1 GCA_030149595.1 Desulfobacterales bacterium | reverse complement strand
CTGTAAGTTCTCTACTTACAGCAATACATTTCTCAACAATATCTTTTGTTAGCCTTCTGTCTCCTGCGATACCAGGCAGAGGCTGCTCAAGATGCAATTTTAGCATAAACCTGTATCCTTGTGGAGGAATTAACTTTACTACTCCTTTAGGATCCGGTTCAAAAAAAAAAGTTCTGTAAGATGCACTAATTTTTGCCACACCACTTTCAATTACAGGATATTTTTTATAAGCATCTATTTCCAAAGGATGAATGGGAAAATAAACAACCTTTTTTTCATCGTCTTTCAATCCATCTGAATATTTATATAATTTACCTGAAGATTGATCTGAATAAATCCTAACATCTTTTGATGGGAGAACAGCCCAAAGCATAGGTTGCTGTTTAGAAAATTCAGGAAGTAAATTAGAAGAAATATCCGGAGCAGGAGAGCTTAGTCGTCGATCATTTACATACTGTTCAAAATCTGCAAGATCATATCTGAATATATTTTTTATTTTTCCCACCTTTTTTAAATAAATAAATAAATTTTAAAATTTTCCTTACTCTACCAGACCATTTATAAAAAACTGCACCCTGGTGTCTTCTTATGTTATCTAAAAATTCCACGCCATTTATATAACCTAATTTAATACCCATAATTTTCTGAATTGATCCTGAAGGTATTCTTTTTATATGTTTTGGATCAGATCTAGATATATTTTTAAAATCAGGCAAATCTATTGAACTCAATGTCCATGATATATACCCTGCTTTTTGTGCCAGATGCAATACGTCATTATTGTATCCACCTCCTGGCCAGCAAATAAAGCTGATTTTTTTATTAAGATTTTCTTCCAATATTAATTTGGATTCAACAAGTTCCTTTAAAACTCTTTTTTTGTACTGATCATGAGTTTCATAATATTGAGATGCTTTATATTTTTTAAATAGATTTTCATGGAGAGATTTTAACTCAACTTCCCATCCTGTTTTATTAAAAAAAGAGTCTCCTCCACTATTTTTTACATGCTCTGTTATTTTTTCTTCGATCTCTTTGGGAGGAAAATATCTTCTGCAAACCCGATCTTTTTCATATTTATAAACAGGTGTACCAGAAGCCATAACTGTACTTTGATCATTATTTAAATAAAATGGTTTTTGGTCAGGTTTCCGGTTCCAGGCCATCCAGGGATATTTTTTACATCCTGGCCTATGGAAACCCTCCAATTCAGGTTCTGAAAAATACCATGTGTGTGTTTTTGCATGTGACTGGATATCTACAATTCCTGACTTTTCCATAAACCGCATTTCCGGCCAGTTTAAAAAACCTGCAACTTGAAACTCTTCTGTTCCCATACAGCTTTTGTGCAAATCTTCCATATTTGGCCGAACTGTATCAGATGGATCAACAAAATCAGGATTTACAAAAATTGTAGCTTTGGCACCATATTTTTTTAAAATAGGGAAGACATGCACCCAGTTATCAAGATAACCATCATCAAAAGTAAGCATAACAGCAGGAAGTTTGAGTTTTTTTTCTCCCTGCATATATAAGTAAAGCTCATTCCAAAAAATAAAATTGTATCCAAATTTTTTCAGAGAAGCTACTTTCTGTTCAAAATATTTTACAGGTTCAGAAACATGACTAAATACCCAACTACTATTCTCCATTCCTATACTGTGAAACATAACAACAGGAACAATTTTTTTCTCACCGTTTAATGCTTTAAACAAGTTCTATCCCTCTATCAGACAATAATTTTTGATACAATCCAGCAAACTTTTCAGCTATTTTCTTTATATCATATTTTTCACTAACTCTAATCCGTGCATTTTTACCTATTTTGCTGCATAAAGCAGGATCCTTTATAAGAGACTCTATATTTTTTGATAGCTCTTCCGGTTTTCCGGCATCAGATAAAAGTCCATTGCAGCCGTCAATAATAACCTCTAAAATACCTCCAACTTTTGTAGCTACAACAGGTAAACCACAACTCATTGCTTCAAGAAGAGCCACTGGCATCCCCTCCCTTATGGAAGACATTGCAAATATATCTATTTTTTTGAAAAACTCTTGAGGCTGCTGAAATCCTAACAACTTTATACTCTCCTTTAAACCTGCATCAGAAATAAACTGTATTAATTCTCTCTTTAAATGTCCATCTCCAGCAACATGAAGCTCTATATTAAAAGATTTTTTCTTTAACAACTTTACAGCTTCAAACATTGAAAAGTAATCTTTTGCCTCAATTAATCTACCAAGACACCCAATGATTATTTTAGATTTATGATTAATTTTAGCCTGATATTTACTAACAGGTATGCCATTTGGAATTGTAATAATTTTTTCAGGATTTATACCATCTTTTGTAATACGAAGAAAACGGATATCTTTTGAAACAGCTACACGTTTATCTGCTATTTTATCTATTATCTGTTTTTCAACAAATCTATGCCTGCTTTTTTTCCAGGGATTTTTTCCATGCTCACTTGTAACTATTACAGGAACCCCGGCAAGCCTGCCTGTTATTGTACCTATTTTATTAGGATCATACATGTGGGTATGTAAAACATCTATTTTTTGCCGCTTTAGATACAAAAAACGTCTGACTATACCAAGGGGCATGTATCTTCTTCTGTATTGAACAGAAAAATACTTAACATCTTTATTAAGATTTTTTTTAAAACCT
>JASFBI010000057.1 GCA_030149595.1 Desulfobacterales bacterium | reverse complement strand
ACTCTCTGGCTCTTGATACCTGTTTCCACTATTTCAGTCAAAGTGCTAAACTGTGTTCTGACAGCCTTTGGAAAACAAACTATGATTTTATGTTCTCTCTTTACAAAAAACTTGCCAGGGCAGCACTGGTAAATGGTGACCAAAAACGATCAAGTATAACAGTGGGAACAGCCCTAAAATATGCTCAAACTGATCTTGACCGGGCTGAATACTTGTATGAACAGACAGTCGCTTATGTATCAATGGGTAATTTAACAGGAAGTATGGACCTGGCTCGCCGGGCTCTGACTCTAATTGATAAGACTTTACCCCAGACTGAAGATGAGATACAGATTGAAATATCTCATATTATTGAAAAACTTCATCAAAATAATCGCGATATCTGGCAGGAAATCATTGATGCTCCGGATATTAGCGAACGCAAGTATAGTTTGGAATTGAATTTATATAGTGAGATATTGCCATCCTTGTATTTCTCAGGGCAAATTCCCATGTTTGAATTAATGGCTATACGCACATTGTCTGTGGCTTTAGACAAGGGTGTTGGTATTTTTATCTGTATGTCCTTAAGTATTATGGCTTTTTACTTTCAGATGCGAAATAATTACCAGCATGCAAACTCTTATGAAGATGTTATGTTTAAGATGGTTAAACGATTTCCAAACAGTTTTGGTTTAGTTAGAGCCATGACATGTAGTATATGGATGTCAATACATTCAAGGCTGTCAATTTTCGATTTAACAAGGCTTTGTAAAAACACTATCAACACCAGTAAAAACTGCGGTGATCTTCAGTATGCCGGTCATACAAATTGTTCTTTACTTTGGTATGAGTTTATTCAAAGTAAAAATTTAAATCACCTGAAAATTCAAATTGAAACCATGGTCAATTTCAGTAAACAATTTAATCTGGCAATAACAACAGGTATAGGAGAAGCACTTCAAATGAGTCTTGCCCCTTTATGGGAATCAGATTCAACATATTCTGATAAATCGTATGTTTTCACCAAACTAAATACCTGGAAAACACAGAAATATGCTGTCTCATTAGGATGTTATTTTGTTTTTAATGGAATTGTCTCCTATTATACCGGCAGATATTTTCAAGCAGAACAGTCTCTTAAACATGCAGAAATCTATCTTATTGGAATCAAAAATACCATTGTTTACCGTCTCTGGTATGTTTTTAAATATCTTGTTGTTTTACAACGGGGGCATGGTAAAAATACCAGAAGTTATCTTGAACAGGTTTTAAAATGGGCATCACACGGCCCTATTTTAAAACCCTATCTTGCCCTGATGCAGGCAGAAACTATCGCTCAAAAAGGAGATTTAAGAGAGACCCGAATTATTTTTCAGGATGCTATTGATATTGCCCATAAAGAACAATATCTGTTTCTTGAAGCTTTTTTAAATGAAAGGTTATGGCAGTATCTTAAAAAAATAAACCACCACTCAAAGGAATTTTATTTAGACAGTGCCATCCTGCTATATCAACACTGTGGTGCTGTCTGCAAAGCATCTCAACTATCTGGACATGTTAAAGAGCAGCCATCCTGCAAAACCAAGAGTACGAAAAAGCACATCACAAAGATAAATGATCCTGACCAAAAAAATATCAATATAGATCAAAAGTTCAATAAAGAACTTGACTTTAACTATCTTTTTGGTGCTGTAAAAGCCATTGCCGGTGAACTTGATTTCAACAAACTGCTTAGCATAGTCGTTAAGTCTGTTATGGCCAGATTAGGGGCAAAAACAGGATATCTGATAATTGTGAAAAAAGAGCTTCTTGTACCATATGTATACGGAATCAAAAAAGAATATGTACAGGTTAAATTTAAAGATGAATCTGGATTTTCCATAGATAAATTAAGCATGGGAATTACATATTATGTTTTTCATTCAAAAAAAAAACTTATTTTAAATAATGCATTTGAACAGGGTGAATTTGTTTCAGATGTAGTTGTACAAAAAGAAAAATTACGTTCTGTCCTATGTCTCCCCATTATAAAAAACAAAGAGGTATTGGGGGTGCTTTACTTAGAAAACAGCCTGATAAAATCTGTTTTTACAGATACTCAGATAGAGCTTGCTGATCTTTTGGCAGCACAAGCTGCAATTGCTTTACAGAATGCTTTTTTATTGCGTAATATAAAGTCTGCCCATGCAACCATAGAGCTTATGAATCAGGACCTGGAACATAGATTTGCCAAGAGAACAAAAGAGCTGCATGAAAAACAACTTGAACTTACCCACGCCAGCAGATTAGCCTCACTCGGTGAATTGGCCACAGGTATTGCCCATGAGCTGGGGCAGCCTCTTCAAATCATCAAAACCGCATCAGCCATTATCAGGGACGAGATTGAAAATGACACATTTAACAGAGCAGAGGTGCTTCCAATCACAAAAGAGATCTCTATGCAGGTTGACAAGGCTGCAGTTATTATAGGTAATATGCGAACCTATGCCAGATACGATGATGCTCTGCCCCCAAAAGCCATTGATATTTGCATACCGTTTCGTCAGTGCCTTGTTTTTTTTAAGGAACAGTTTCATCATCACCAGATTAATTTAAAACTGCTAATTACCGACAAACTGCCTGATGTACGGATCAACCCTCAAAAATTTCAGCAAATCACAGTAAATCTTCTTTCAAATGCACGTTTTGCAGTGGACACAAAAAAAATACAACCTGGAATCAGATACCAGAAACAGATAATAGTTAGATTGTATCTAACAGCGAATAATAAAAAGGTTATTATGGAGATAGAAGATAATGGTGCTGGTATGAGCTATAAAACACAACAACGCTGTTTAGAACCCTTTTTCACAACCAAAAAACCAGGAGAAGGTACAGGCCTTGGCCTGTCCATTATTTATGGTATTATGAGGCAATTTGATTTTGAACTTAAAATTACAAGTAAAATAGATAAAGGCAGCCTGTTTAAAGTATCAATGCCTGTTGCACAGACTGTTACAAAACATTAATTTGTACAATTTCTACGTTAAAAAATAAATTTAATCCTCGGAATACAACGGGTATGCCTACGGTTAAATTTATTTTTTTGTCTTGAACTTGAAGAAATTTTCATTCTGTAACAATCTGTGCAGATGTTTAACAAAAGCATGAGCCTGTTTATCTCACTTTTTACGATAGTATCTTACCATAAAATCTGCACCAGTTTTCCCCCATTATATCTGCTACTGCTGAAGGTGGATAACCATGTTCCATAAACATTGTTTTTAAAGAAGCAAGTTTTGCATATGAATCAATCTCTGTATTAGGTATATTAAAACCACCAAAATCAGAACCAATACCTATACACTCATGACCAAATCTTTGAACAAACCAGTCAATATGAACAAATACATCATAACAACCTGCTTTTTTATCTGAAGAAAGCATTTCAGGACTAACAGAAACGCCTATCATTCCTGACCTTTCAACAATAAATTTCATATGGTCTTCTGAAAGATTTCTCGGCATATCACAAAACTTTCTAAAGCCTGTATGAGAAGATAAAACAGGTCCTGAAAAAATATTTGCCAACTCTTTAATACAGGGATCTGAAAGATGAGCAATATCTATTGCCACATCAACTGCATCTATCTGTTTTACAATTTCTCTGCCTTTTCTGCTTAATCCATCGGCAAATCTTATACTGTTTCCATCCCCTATTCTGTTTTTCCCAACATGAGTCAGCCCCACTGCCCCAAAAGCATACTCCTTTAATATATCTACACCTAAATCAACCAAAGAGTCTGCATTTTCAAGAAGAAACAGTACCCCTGTTTTTTTTTTGCTTCCACAGCATCTGCCAATATCATCAGCTGAAGTAATTTTTACAAGCCCATCAATATATCTATCATAATAATCAAGCAGAAAAAGAAAAAAATCAGATGATGTTTTCTGTCCATTAAACTGATCAGGACAATAAAATGCAGAAACAATAAAAGAGACATCAGCAGAAGTGAAAGCTTTTTGTGAAAACAGTTTATGTTCTATTTCTGTAAATTTTTTGTTTTTTATACAATCATTTCCCATTAAAAAATACAAAAGATCTACATGCCCATCAACAACAGGTGTTATATTATTTTCCATATTATTATATACCAGATTAAAAGAGGGAAAGAGAATAAAATTAAATCATATTTATAGCTGCCTGGGTAATATTTGCCAAACTTATTATTTTGTCTGCTGCTCCTATCTTAATAGCCTCCTTTGGCATACCAAAAACAACACAGCTTTTTTCATCTTGAGCTATGGTTTTAGCTCCTGCTTTTTTCATACAAAGCATACCGGCTGCTCCATCTGCTCCCATACCTGTTAAAATTATACCAATAACATTTGAACCTGCATATTTCGCCACAGAATTAAACAACACATCAACTGCCGGCCTTTGGTGATGAACCATGGGACCACTCTTTATTTTAACAAAATATCGTGCACCACTTCTATTTAAAAGCATATGAAAATTACCTGGAGCAATCAATGCTGTACCATTTATTACCGAATCTCCATCCTCTGCTTCTTTCACTTTAATCTGGGATAATCCATCAAGACGCTTTGCAAATGCTGTTGTAAATTTTGCCGGCATATGCTGAACAACAACAATTCCAGGAGCATTTACAGGCATTGCTGTTAAAACTGTTTTTAATGCTTCTGTCCCTCCTGTGGATGCCCCTATGGCTATTATCTTATTGGTAGTTTTAGACATGGCTTTTCTGTCTGCAATTACAGCTTTTACAGATTCTGTTTTATTTTCCTTTTTAAGAACCACTTTTGAAACAGCTCTTATTTTATCTGCAAGCTGAAGCCTTAAATCTCCCACAGAATAAGCAGAAGAGGGCTTTGATATTACTTCTAACGCTCCTGCATCAAAAGCTTCCAAAGCCATTTTACTCCCTGTTTGAGTAAGAGAACTTACAATTATAGTTGGAATAGGATAAAACTTCATCAACTTTTTCATAAAAGTCAAACCATCCATCTTAGGCATTTCAAGATCTAATGTCAAAACATCAGGTTTTAATCTTACAATTTTATCCCTTGCAATATAAGGATCTGCAGCTGTTCCTACTACATCTATATCACTCTCTTTTGAAAGTTCCTGAAAAAAAACCTTTCTTACTATTGCTGAATCATCAATAATTAATACTTTTATTTTTCTCCCCATTATTCACCCTGCTGTTTCCAATTTAAACAAGCCTTTTAATAATACACTCCTAATTTAAAACTGTCTTTATAATAATAAATCCACTATCAATCTCAGCTAACAAAACAATATTGTTTTCGCAAGATATCTCCTTTGGATCAAAGACAGCTTTTCTCTTGATTTCAGGTATGGAAAGCTGAAATTTTTCTCCATTGTCAAGACTACTTAATGTACTTCCTGCCAACATATTAACAAATTCTTTTATGATTCCTGTAATATAATCCTCTGTAAGAGATTCATAATCCACCCCCATAAAATTTTCTGCCATACAGGACAGAGATTCTAAAGAGATATAAATATGAAATTCACCTGAAATGCTTCCTTTAAATATAATACTTGACAAAATAATTTCATCTGATTGAGAAAAATCTTCCATAAAACCCTGTATCTCCTTAAATTCTATGGACATATAAAACATGGTTTCAAGAATATCAGAAATCGAGTTCATCATCGCTTTCTTCATCATCGCTTTCTTCATCATGATTTTCTCCAAGTATATTTGTTAATTTTTCATAAATCTCTTCAGGACTAAAAGGTTTTTTGATATAATCTGCTGCTCCTTTGTTTAAAAACTCTTCAATTTTCTGCTTACTTCCTTCGGTTGTTATAACAAGAACAGGAATACGCAAGAGATCGTCATCACTTTTTATGCAGGAGAGAAGTTCAAGACCATTCATATCCGGCATATTATAATCTGTTAAAACAATATCAATCCACTCACTTCCCAGTAATAACAAAGCTTCTTTACCATTTTCAGCCTGAAAAAAATTAGCACTGCCATAACCAGATGCTTTAACAATTTTTATTATTACCGAACGCATTGGCAATGAATCATCAACTACCAATATGTTTACTGCCATATTATACCTCCCCAGAGTTTTTTTTAAACAGCGTTTATTAACCTCTCCACTTTCTCCATTTCCTGATAACTTTCAGCTATTACCATCTCAAAATCTTCTGGTGTAATATTTAAAAACTCCATTACATCCTTATGGAACCGGCTGCTCATTCCATCAATACCACAACCAACTCCCATAGTATTACATATAATATCTGCAATATAAACAATCGCTGTATCTAAATCAGTTTTTGCTTTTTCAGAGGACATATGATGATTTGCTATAATAAAAATCATTTTTGGGCTAAATTACCACATTTTTGCAATTATAGCTCCAAGCTCAGCATGATTTACCCCTATAATTTTTTTTTCAGCTTCCATGAAACTATAATTTTTTTCATTAACAAGATATTTAATTTTTTTATAACGATCTGATACAAAACTATCTAAATTTATTTTCCCTATATCTTTTATCATTGCTGCAGTAAAAACAAGGCTTATATTTTCTACATTTTTAACTTTAGCAAGTTTTTTTGCAATTATGGCGGAAAAAACAGAATGTTTCCACAGCTCGCCTTCAGAAAGTCCATAACCCTCCTGTTTTTTTTCAAAATTACCTGAACACTGATCTATTAGAACCAAAGATACCACCTCATCCAAACCAATATAAGTTATGGCATCCTGAACCGATTCCACCTGCCTTGGCAGACTATAATAAGCAGAGTTACACCTTTTGATCAGGGTAGTTGTAATTGAAGGATCATAAACTATAATTTCTGCGATATCATTCATTGAACTATCAGGATCCTCAGAAACAGTTAAAATTTGAGATGCTACCCGGGAAAAAGGTTTCAACTCTTTTATACTGGCAATCAGATCATTAACAGCATTCATACAACAACCTCCCCCTGCCCGGATATTTTTATTAATACTGCCCCTGTCTGCATATTAAGTTTTACAGTTCTGTTTACACTGCCACCAACACTTTCATAATTAATCAGAACATTATTTTTAAAAAAAATTTTCCTTAAAGCCATATGATTTCTTTTTCCTATGTTAAAGAAATTTTTCTGGTCAAGGATTTTAGCACCACCTGTCACAACTATCTTCATCCTTTTTTTTTTTGCACCATACTCATATGTCTGTTTAAAAAGACGTGGGATACCTGTATCTGCAAACATAAAGGGGTTTTTCTGAGCTTTTTCACCGTTTATTTTTGACTCTGGAAGCATATAATGAAGAATTCCCCCTGCTTTAACAACAGGATCATAGGCAACAATGCCTATACAGGAACCAAGGGAATAGGTAATAAGATTTGATTGAGTATTATTACTTACTTTCATATCTGCAATACCAATAATTATATCCACAGTTAATTCCTTGCTTTTAAAAAAAAAGTTATAGATATATCTGAAAAAATTATATACCAATGTTTTCTGCAACATCAAACAAACCAGGCATATCAATTATTAAACCAACTCTTCCATCCCCTAATATTGCACCTCCTGCAACTCCTTTAACACCTTTAAATGTTTCACCAAGACTTTTTATTACAAATTCATCCTTGCCTAATAATTCATCTATTAACAGAGCTTTCTTTTTATTTTTATTTATTACAACAACAGTCACACCATCAAACTGATCTTTTGTTTTTTCGCATATGTTAAAAACTTTATTAATACGTATTAATGGAATTAAATCTCCCATTACCATAACCATCTCATGTTTATTCTCTATTGTGGTATAATCTTTTTTTTCAAGCTTAAATGACTTTAAAATTGAATTAGTAGGAAGAACATAGCGCTGCTCTCCTACTCTTACAAGCATGCCTTCTATAATAGCAAGGGTTAGGGGCAGACTTATTTTAAATGTTGACCCTCTGCCATGTTTTGAGAAAATCTCAAGATGCCCCCTCAAATTCTCAATAGCTTTTTTTACTACATCCATTCCAACGCCACGACCAGAAACATCTGTAACCTTACTTGCTGTAGAAAAGCCAGGATGAAATATTAAATTAAACACTTCACCATCTGTAAGTTTTGCCTCTTTGGTAATCAAGTTTTTAGAAACAGCTTTATCTATAATAAGTTGTTTATTTAAACCATAACCATCATCTTTAATCTCTATCTCTATATTTCCAGCCCTGTGAGATGCTTTAAGAAAAATTACTCCCTGCCTATTTTTATTGGCTGCAGCTCTTATATCAGGAGCTTCAATTCCATGATCAACAGAATTTCTTATCATATGAACCATGGGTTCATAAAGTGCCTCCACCACATTCCTGTCTATTTCTGTATCTTCTCCAGCCATCTTTAAAATTACGTTTTTTTGCGTATTTTTTGATAGATCCCTAACAA
>JASFBI010000385.1 GCA_030149595.1 Desulfobacterales bacterium | reverse complement strand
AATCATGAGAGTTTCTATTTTTGTTGTGGCAGATAAATCTGCCATGTATGTTATACAAAATTGCTATGGAGTTAGTATGAGTGAAAAATATTATGTTATGTATAATCCGCTAAATTTTAATTTAATGGAAAAATATAATAATAAAACCATAACCCCAATAGATATTATTTCATATATCACAAATAAAAATGCTGAAAATATCAATGAAAGTAACTATCTCAACTATCTGCAATTTGATTTAAAAAAAGAGAGACAGGGGCTTATAGAACATTTTGGATTAAAAAACTATGCATCATATTATCTGTCAAATCAGATATCAAAAATTGATAAAAAAGCTGCTGTTATTATTGCTGATGGTAAAAACCGGACTCTATATGATATTATAAAAAAAAGAGGAAACAAGCCAGGGGCTGTTTTTATTACATCAATAAGTTCTAATTTTCCCACAGCAGCTATAACAGCTCTTGTTTTAAATTATGCAAAAATACCGGTGGTAATAGGCGGTATCCATGTCTCAGTGAGCAGAGATGATATTAATACATATATCAGGAAATATGCACCTTATAAAAATATTATATCCCAGGTTACAGGTCCTGGGGATTTTAAGGTTTTGTCTGAAATACTATCTGATATAGAAAATAACCAGCAAAAAGAAGAGTATTTTGGGTTTCAATCGGTTGAAGATGGGAATTGGGGGCAGAAAAATGTCTTTGCTCTTCCTGATATTAAGCTGAATTTTTTGAAAAAAATACCTGTTATTGGGCATTTTTTTGCTCATATTTCAAGAATAACTCCCATTACCCCTTACCTGGGCTGCCCATATTCCTGCAATTTTTGTTCTGTTTCATCTCTGCCTGTATATCGCAGGAAATTTATCGCAAGATCTGCTGATGATTTTGTAAATGAGATAAAAAATAATCAAAAAAAAGGAAACAGTTTCAGTAACAGGGTATACTTTTTTCTTCCTGATAATATTTTGCTTGGAGGGAAGAAACTCCACGCCATATTAGATAAATTAATTGAATCCAAAATAAAAATAAACTATGCATCTCAAATATCTGTTGATATTGCAAACGACATTACTCTTTTAAAGAAACTCAGAAAATCAGGAGCGTCTCATTTTTTTATTGGGTTTGAATCACTGGATATAAGAAATTTAGAGTATATAGGGAAAATTCAGTAAAAGAGATAAAAAAAAGCGGTTTATCTATTGAAAAATACTACTCTCAAAAAATTAAAGTTATTCAGGATCATGGAATATCAGTCCATGGAGCATTTATTTTTGGCCTCCCGTTTGATTATTTTAACAATCTTAATGATCACACTGGAATAAAAGTGGCAGACTTTTGTGTTAATAATAAAATAGGCCTGCAGCCCACTTCATTAAATGATCTTCCAGGATCAAAAAACTTTATGGAAAGCCAGGAGAATTCAGCCTTTCGTTACGGTAAGCAGGGGACTATGGAGTATTTTACCAGCCTTTGCCTGACAGATCTTACAGAAAGCAACCGGGCAATTGCTGATTCTCTGAAAAACAGTCCTTTAATTGTTTTTTATATGGCCTATGAAGCAATGCAAAAAGTAGGGTCAGATTATACTGCATTAACAAACGGGTTTTATACAGCAGGGAAGTCATTGATGTATCCTACCCAAAATGGTTGTTCCAGCTTGGCTGGTAGAATTTTTGATTCTCTTTCAGGACTTGGTTTCCAACTAGGTATAAGTCCATATAAAAACTGGTTTGAGTCTGTAGCCTATTCTAAAGATAACATAAGAGGTTCCTTTGAAAGACTCTATAATATTGAAAAAAATCCTGAAGTAAAAGCCATGTTTAAAAAATATATAAAAAGATTTGCCTTTTCAGCTTTGGAAAACAAGCCTCTGACTATTAAAGAACTAAGCACCAAACCATTAAATGCAAATACATGTTAACAGGTATGTTTTTTATAATTTTTTTAAATATATGCTGAAAATATATATTATTTCCCTTGACCATATAAAATTAAGAAAGCTATAAACTATATAACATACATGACAGATTTGTCTGCCACAACGAAAATTGAAACTCTCATGATTACGGTCTGTTGGACTGAGTTTCATATAAAAGTAATATTTATTATAATTCTTAAGCGTTTATGGAGGATTAATTGCCTCAGTTTGTATACCAAAATATATTTCCATTAAAAGAAAGTACTACTGGTTATCACTTGGTAAGCGACAACTATATAAAACTGACGAATTTTGATGGTATAAAAATAATAAAAGTTGATAAAGAGGGGTTAAGCCTGCTCTCTGAACAGGCATTTAAAGATGTATCTCATTTTCTAAGAACGTCTCACTTAATGCAAATTGCAAAAATAATTGATGATTCGCAAAGTTCTGAAAATGATAAATTTGTTGCTTTGGAAATGCTTAAAAATGCTGTTATAGCAGCCGGTAAAACTTTCCCCATTTGTCAGGATACTGGAACAGCATTAATTACAGGATTTAAGGGGCAGCGTATTTTTACAGATTCAGATGACTGTGAGGCATTATCTAAAGGAGTTTTTAACGCTTATACCAAAAACTACTTCAGATATTCCCAGAGAATTCCTTTGAACATGTACACAGGAATAAACACAGGAAGTAATCTGCCTGCAGAAATTGATATTTATGCAAAAGAGGGTGATGAATATAATTTTATCTTTGTAGCAAAAGGCGGG
>JASFBI010000384.1 GCA_030149595.1 Desulfobacterales bacterium | reverse complement strand
TGTATGAAAATAAAAAATAAAGTATATAAATTTTGTAACTAAAATATTTTTATATTGCTAAAGTAAAGATTTAAAATGAAAGTTCCTTGTACCGGCGTTATATTGGCAGGAGGCTTAAACAAACGATTTTCAGGAAAAAACAAGGCATTTGTACCTATTGGCAACAAAAGTATTTTAAGTCATATTGAAGAAGTTTTTAATGATATTTTTCAGGAAATTATTTTAGTCACAAACGATCCTGTTCAATATTTTCCATATGATTTTAATATTGTAACTGATCTATATATGCATCGTAGTTCCATGACAGGTATTCATGCAGGTCTTTTTTATTCAACAAATCCGTTTTCTTTTATTTGTGCATGCGATACGCCTTTTTTAAATAAAGAATTGGTAAAAACAATTATAGACACCATAGATGTAAAGTCTGATGTTATAGTTCCTGAGACATCAAAAGGATTGGAACCTCTATGTGCTGTATATTCGAAAAGATGTATCAGTTTTTTGGAAAATAATCTGAACAATAAAAAATTTAAAATTAATAAAGTAAAACAAAAAAAATATAAAACATTATCTTTTTTAATATTATATATATTCATATTACCATATGGTTTTTATTATTTTACGGTGTTGTTTATTAAAAAGAGACAATATGTTTATATCAATTTTTAAATTAAAACTTAAACCCAGTTCATTTTTTTCATATTTATTAACAATAACAACTTTTTCAATGTAATATTTTTTTACAATCTTTGAAGTATATAAACCCTGAAGTAATTGGTACAATGAATCAGGTGACTTTGCATGTCCGGTTATAAACAGTGAATCCATTTTAGGTGAATGAGTCAAACCAGATAACAATATCCCTTCTGGAATTATAGATTCTAACATGTTAAAAAGAGATGCCCATGGAAACTGATTATATATAACAAGTTTATTTATAAAATTTGTTTTTGAATAAATGTTTTTAATATCATCTTTAGAAATAGAAATATTTGAATAAATGTTTTCTTTTTGTAACTTTTTTTCTCTGATTTGAATGATCTTATTCTGGTAATCTGAAATAAGTATTTTATTATTATTGTATTTGTATATAAATATTCCAATGATAATAATAAGTAAAACAGAGATTGTATTGATTAGTACAGATATAGTACTTTTTCTGTTTTTTGTATTTACAGCAAGATTTAATGTAAATGGTTTTAACATTAAAATAACCTGTCTGCCTTTTTATAACCGGCATGGCCGGAGCATGTTTATTCTTTATCGGCCACAACAAAAAATGAAAGTTAAATGATTCTAATCATTTGGACGGACTTTCATATAACATACATGGCAGCTTTATCTGCCACAACAAAAAGTGAAACTCTCATGATTACGGTTTGTTGGACAGAGTTTCATATAAAAGAATATGATGAAATATGATAGATAACTTGTATTATAACTCAAACAACCAATAAATGAAATTAATTATGTGAAAGATTTAGCATTTTAAATTCAGATACTTATATCTGCTGATTTTGCAGCAGTTATTGCCGGACTGAAAAAACCAGTTTGATTAATTATTTCCCTGTTATTTAAATTACATTCGACCAGTTTTTTTTCATCTATGTATATAATATCTGCTTTTTCATAATTTTGTTCTACTGTATTTATATCATAGAGTTCTTTTATCTGGTTTCCTGTATAGATTTTTTTTAATTTTAACTCTGTTTTTTGACGGAAAAATAAATTTATGGTATTTACTATATTTAATGATAATTGTTTTTTACCTGTTTTAATATTATTAATGAATGTTTTAAAGAAAACTAATTTATTATTGGAAAATATAAAAAGAGTTATAGATAAATTATCTCCCCCTAAAAAGATAATACAGTCATCTTCCTGATCTATAGCTTTACAGTATAAATTAAATTGATTTATACCAGCTGAATTTATTAATTTTACATCAAGATTTAATTTTTCAAAAAAAGCTACATATTCATTTATAACATTTTTCATACCAGCAGAAATCAACAGTTGTTTTTCTTTATCAAAAGTATTGATAATTTCATATGAAACTAAAAGATTATCTTTAGGTAAATTATATTTTTTCCCGATCCACCATGTTAGCATTTCAACAACACTACTCTTTTTTTCAGGAATTTCTTTAAAATTATAAATAAAATATTTAATTACCTGATCTGAAAGAGATAGCCCTGCTTTTTGAATTTTTGAACTATTTAGATCAAGAGATAAAAGAGCTGTTTTATTTAATTGTTCATAGTTGATTATATTACTATTTTTAAAAGAGGTTGATATAGTAGAGTCAGGGATCTTATTATATGCCATTTTATTTATAATAAAATTAGAATTATTTTTTTCTATATGTGTAACCTTCAAAAACAAGTTGTCTATCTGGATTCCAACAAATGTTTTTTGCGATTTTAATAATTTCATGAAACTTAGTCCTTAAGTAAATAAATCATATAATTTATTTTTACTTGTCTCCCTATAATATCTCTTTTATTATTAGCTGCACCTTTAAAGAACCAATATCAATAATATCAACTCTTTTAATTTTATATTCTTTTTTACTTTGATTCCTTCTTATTACATGCATTGTTTCAAAACTTTTTTTTTTACAGCATTGTTAATTTTACATAGAAACCTTATAAACTTGTTTTTATTTTTAACGGATTTAACATGCAGTATTATTACAGTAATATTATCTTCACC
>JASFBI010000056.1 GCA_030149595.1 Desulfobacterales bacterium | reverse complement strand
TCATTTTTTGTTGTGGCCGATAGTGAATAACCATGCTCCGGCTATGCCGGTTATAAGGGGTTGTTTGACAAAAAATCTTTTATTGCTGCTGTAACTTCATCTGGTGCATCTTCCAGCAGATAATGGCCGGCATAATTTATACAGGATGCTTGTGCATGTGGAAATCTGTTTACCCACTCATTGTAGTAAGCACGGTCAAATACAAAGTCTTTGCCGCCCCAGCAGATGAACATGGGAATATCTGACAGCTTGAAAGAGTTTTCATCAAGAAATTTTATGAGATCATAACTGTTATCTGTTTTATCAATGGGAATATCCTGAACAAATTTCAAGGTTGCAAGCCTGTTGTTCCAGCAGTTATATGGAGCTTTTAGTCCTTTTTTTACTGATTTTGAAAGTTTTTTTTCAGAAGCCATATATAGTGCTGAAACAGAAAACAGATTAAAACCCAGCACAGCAGGGGTGGCAAAAGTACTTATATTTCTTACTATTTTTAATCTTTTTGGTATTGTTTTACCTTCTGGCGGGAAAAAACAGGATGTGTTTGTAACTATTACTCTTCCTATTTTATCCAGATTTCTTAAGGCGTAAATAAGTCCTATGGCTCCTCCCCAGTCATGAACAACCAAAGTGATTTTTTCTTTTAAATTGAGTTGATTCATAAATTCTTCAAAATCATCTACTCTGTTTTTTAGTTTAAAGCCGTATTGTCTGGTACCCGGTTTTTCAGATAAACCGCATCCAATATGGTCAACTGCAATTGTTCTGTAGTTTTTTGAAAACTCTTTTATCAGTGATCTGAAATAAAATGACCATGTAGGATTGCCATGAACCATGACAACAGGTTCTCCAATCCCTTCGTCTACAAAGTGATATTTGAATCCGTTTACATTGAAATAGTTACTTTTAAAAGGATACAGGTGTAAAAAATCTGTTAAATCTATCTGTTTTTTTACTGCTTTTACCATTTTACCCCCAGCATTAAACAATTTAATCCGCTGCCGATGCCAAGCAGTCCTACCAGATCACCTGGCTTTATAAACCCTCTGTCTGCTGCAATTGCAGCAGTTAAAGGAAGAGAGACTGTTCCAATGTTGCCGAGATACTGATAGGTTGAATAGTCCTTCTCAAAATTTATGGCAAGTGATGAAAGGATTGTTTTTTGATGGGCAGATCCCACCTGATGACATATTGTTTTGTCTATTTCATCAGTGGACAGGTTAAGTTCTTTTTTGAATTTATCAAAAGTTTCCATACCAATTTTTACCCCGTTTTTTAAAACATTTACAGAATCGGTTTCCATAATATTTAGTCCAGATGCTGGTGATTTTGTATCAGGTCCCCACCAGCATAAATTGTTGTGTTCTGAAGCATTTTTTACGGCACCCCCTAAAAGTTTGTGGGACTGTTTTTTCTGTTTGTTAAATGAACCATTGCTAAGGACAACAGCACAGGCGCCTGACCCCCCTGTTAATGTGGCTACGGTTTTTTTAAACATATCCATGTCGTTTGAGACCAACATTCTTTTTATTGTTATATCTATTATTTCCCGCGCTGATTCACAGGACGTAACAATTCCTGCTTCAATCTGGCCTAACTCTATGGCATTTGCTACAATTATTATTCCGTTTAAAACACCAAGACAGGCATTGGAAACATCAAGTATTTCAGCATCAGATGATATATTAAGTCCGCATGCAGTGGCACATGCAGTGGCAGGTTCCAGATTATCTCTGCATACTCCGGCATATATAAGCATACCGATAGATTCTACAGGTATATTTGACTGTGTTATGGCTTTTTTCCCTGCTTTTACGGCTTTGTCATACATTAAAACATCTTTGTCCCAAAATCTTCTCTCTTTTATTCCTGTCAAGGCTTCTAACTGGCCAGTTTTAAAGTGCAGTTTTTCGTAAAGAGGGGCGAGTTTTTCTTCTATGTCTGAAGAAGTTACGACATTTTGTGCAAGTTCATAGCAGATAGTATCTATATATACGTTTGAATATAACATATCTCTTTAATTGCCTTAAATTTAATTCTTAATTAATTATGTATTTTTAAAAAACAGACTGTAGAATAATAAAAATAAGCAGGTATAATATTTTTTTTAAAAATTAGAATTTTTAAAAAAGAAACAAATTCAACTGCTATTAAAAAACAAATTTAACTTTGCTCTTGTTTTAGATAGTATTATTGGTTAAATTAATTTACAAGATTTTTCTTCGCAATTTCGTATTTATAGCACGATCAATTAATGTGGTTTCTAAACTCTATTCAAAAATACAAAAAGGTAAATATGACAACCTGGAGACAATGTTTTTTTCAAAGTCCCGGACCAAATAATTTAAAAGAGAGCTTTGTCCTTTTTATGAAAGGGTTTTGTATGGGTTCAGCTGATATAGTGCCTGGTGTTTCAGGAGGAACAATTGCCCTTGTTTTAGGAATATATGATAAGCTTTTAAATGCTGTAAGTTCCATAAGCCTGAATGTTTTCAGGGAGAAAATTCTTTTTTTTGATTTTAAAGGAGCTTTGTCTGAAATTCATATCAGATTTCTACTGCCGCTTTTTTTGGGAATAGGCTGTGCTATTATAAGTTTTGCACGACTGGTAAATTATCTTTTAAACCATGAGCCGGTTATGATCTGGAGTTTTTTTTTCGGTCTGATTGCAGCTTCTGTATTTTATGTTGGAAAAAGAATAGATGCATGGGGTACATTTGAAGTGTGTCTGTTTGTATCTGGTGTTTTTATGTCATGGCAAATTGTAAGCATTATACCTGTTGTAACACCTGAAACATACTGGTTCATTTTTATTGCAGGTTTTATTGCCATATGTGCAATGATACTTCCTGGAATAAGCGGGGCTTTTATTTTGCTGATTCTTGGGAAGTATGAATTTATAACAGGAGTGTTAAAAAATCCGTTCAACATGGAAAATATTATAATTATAACGGTTTTTTGCTTTGGCTGTTTATGTGGTCTTTTTGGTTTCACAAAAATTTTGCGTTATCTGCTCCATAAATGGCATAACCGGACAATGGCTTTGCTGACAGGACTTATGGCCGGATCCATGAAAAAAATATGGCCATATAAAGAAATTGTTGAGTCAAAAATTATCCATGGGAAAATCTATGTTATCAGTGAGAAGAATATATTTCCCATGGATAATTTAAATTATGAAATTACTATCTCTTGCTGCTTGATTATATGTGGTTTTCTTATGATCTTTTTATTAAACTCTTTTTTTAGAGAGAGAATTTAACTTTTGTAACAGCCTGCCGATATTTTGCAGAATAAATATATATTTGACATACTGCAAAAAAATCAATATATAGATGACATATTTTAAAAAGAGTTTGTAAAAGTGCGTTTGCATGCTAAACAATGTTTGCAGATATAAATCATAATTGGTATTGTGATTTACGAACATAATTGTATTTGAGATTATGTCTGCTTTTTTATATTTTTTAACAGATCAGTTTTCTGGGTAATAGAGGCAGGTTTTATATGGGAAAAAAATCTTATTATCTTATTTTAATAATAGTGCTGTTATTTTTTTCATGCACCGGGGATAATTCGGAATCGGATTTTCAGAGTAATGATACAGAACCTGAATACAGGCTTTTTGATTTGTTTGAGGATTATCCTGCATTAGATAGCAGTTTTAATAATCTTAATCAGGATATTTTTAATAAAAAGCTTAATAATTCAGTAGACAGTAGTGTGAATGAGGCAAAAATAGTTTTGTCTCTTACAGGCTCATTACTTAAAGATCCTGAGTTTTCAGTTCAGAACACGGTTTTATCTTTTAATGGTATTATGGAAAGAGTAATAAAACAGGACTCTTTAGACTCACCTCTGTTTGTAGAATCTCTAAGCAATTTAACGGTCGATCCTTATAAAATATCAGGAGGGTATGCAAAAGATTTTTATGATTTTTCAGATCTTTATTCACAGGAAGATGTTTGTTTTGCAGATGAACTGACAAAAATAGCCAATAAACTGGTGTCCTACATAAAAGATACATATCAAAAAGGTGAACTGGAAGATATTGTAAGCGATCTGACTGCTTTTTTGCTGGAAAAAAATGGAACAACAGTTGCTTCAGCCATAACTCTTTTAGGAGAAATCATCGGAAAACTTGCTTTGCAGTCAGATACAAATATGTATCTTGATGTGTATGGAGATGTTTCTTCATATAAAAATACTGCTGTTTTTGATACAGGGTTGGGGAATGGTTCAAGGGGGATTGAAACATTTTTGTCTGGAATTAATGATCTTTTAAAAGATCAGGAGGCAAAAGAGACTTTTTTTGAACTGTTTGCTGAGACAGGAAAGATTTTTTCATCAGAAGTTGAAGGAAAAGATGCCAAAACAGTTATAAGAGAGCTTATAATTAATTTGGAATCATATTTTACCAAAGGTGGTGAAATATATGAAAATAATCCAGATTACCATACAAATGATGAAAAAATACATACAGATACAGAGCTTGCCGGTACAATAACAGAAATAGCCCCTATGCTGCTGCAGCTTTTAAAAAGAGCAGACAGAATAGGGGCTATGATAGAGGATAAAAAAGGTAAAAAAACCTATCCTTTGGAAATATTTTCCAAAAGGCTTTATGATACAGGTTTTAATCCAGATGATCAAAATAGTGTTGCTTCAAAAATAGAGGAGTCAATTTATGAGATTCTTCGCTCTGATATAATGGGAAAAGATAGAAAAACACCTAAGACAGGTGATTTGTCCAAAGATCCATTCCGTGACTCATTTTTGGAATCTTTTGTAGTAATTGGTTCTACAACAAGTTATGCGGGATGGGATGACGGAGAAGTAACAGGTGAGGTATCAACACACCAGGGGTTTTTATCTGATCCATCTGAAAAACACGGGCATGGTAATGGCACAGGGTTTTTGTCATTAAATGATGTGTTTTTTAGTATTGGCTTGAAAGATATAACAGATATAACTATTGCTGGACAAAATTTAAATCTTGGTCTTTATTCACTGGCTCTCCCATCGACAGGAAGCAATATCTCAAGACGAGCTTTGCCCTTTACATATGAAAATAGTGATTTGTTTAAATTTGCCTATAATCAGAACTATTGTGCAACGAATCTTTTAAGCGGGTTTCAATTATTTGATTTTGGAACTTGGGATGGAGGCAATATTTCTGGCAAAGAAGGTGAAGAGATGAACTCCTATAAACCCCTGAGCCTTGACGGGTTTGGGCAGACGGTGCTTTCCCGCTGGTATCTTCAGTCAATGGAGCGTGTTACAGCAAAAGGAGATGGGCCATATTATTTTAGCAAAGGTATGAAAAAAGAGGGGGACAAATATATATATTACAGATTGGATTCCCGTATAAACGTTATAATAACCAAGCCAGATCCGGATGATGTATCCACATGGACATATCAGTACCCATATGATGGAGGAAATGATATAAAAGATCCTGACAATCCCATGTGCAGATTGAATAATCGCTACAGAGCAACATGGAACAGCGATTACTATTTAGTTCATTATGGCAAAAATAGAAGGTATAGCCCCTTGGATATGGATTCAGGAACAGCAGAACCCCAGAGTGTGATTTATTCAGAAATTATTCCTGAAAACAGTGCCCAAAGAGAGTGTCTGACCTATGAAGAGGCAG
Organism: Desulfobacterales bacterium; assembly: GCA_030149595.1. Classification (GTDB taxonomy): domain Bacteria; phylum Desulfobacterota; class Desulfobacteria; order Desulfobacterales; family DAOWNP01; genus DAOWNP01. Next base: position 2,790 of record JASFBI010000056.1, on the reverse strand, counting down.
CGTACAGAAATTTTCAATGGTATAGTAATGAAAAAAAATTTGCTATTATAGTACCTCTGTATCTGGAATTTGAAACTCTTTTAAAGGGAGCTGCATATTTAACCATTGAAGCAAATGGTATTGTTGGGCTGATGAATGCCAAAAAGTTTAAAAAAAACAATTTCTGGGCAAGGGCAGGACATGATAAAACATCAGCAATGCCAGGTGACTATAGGTTGTTTTTACAGTTAAAGGCTCACCTCCTGGGAATTGATAAAATAGCCCCTGGTCTGTCTGTAACAGGTATACTAAAAGATATAGTTTATACTAATATTTTAGGAACAGGCAGTGTACTCCCTGGGTTTATAGGACATACACTTCCTCCTGCACCAAGAGTTGCTTTTCCTTTCAGGGATTATATGAGTGATACCTCTTTATTTGTGGCTTCAAGCAGTGCTGTGGATCTTTCAAAGGGAGATATTACATTTACAGCTGATAATAATGATCCTGTCTGGTCACGGAGGAATATATTGCTGCCTGTTGTTGGTTCTTTGTGTGGAGCAAACGGGACATATTCAGGACAAAAAGGTGTGAAGGATACATTAAGTCATATAGTTGATGGACTTTTGCCTTTTTTAATCAGGCCAAAATATTATTATCAGAAAAATAGCGGTCTTTTTCCCAGAAACACATGGAAACTAAATAATATTGGGGGGATGTAAAAAATACAGATTATGGAGATTATACAGGGTATTTTTTAACAGAACTTCAGACATAGCAGATTCTGACTCAGCCAGTGAGTGGGGAGGCTGGGCAGAAAGGTCTTTTTTCCAGCCTAAAAAAGAGATGAGTCTTCTAACAGTTTTATCTGAAAGCAGATACAGCAAGTGTGATGGCTTGCTTCCACTTTTGACAAAATACGATCTGTATAAACCACAAGGGATTGATAATCCGCCTAACACAAGAGTGCTTTCTAAATTTTTTAAGCTGCTGTATCTTTTAGGTAATGATGAGAAATATGGAGATGATCCAGGAGATAGTAACTGGAAGGAGAGTGATTATTCTACATGGGGAGTTAGACGTAAATTGTTGTACGGTTTAGAGCAGATAGCATCCTCTTTTAAACCTAAAAAAGGGACTATGAATGCAGTTTATGAGCAAACTTTTTTTAATATAAGGCATCCTCACTGGATTTATGAAAAAGATGATCAAACAGGTTTTTCTCTACGTACACAGGATGTAAGTCTCTCTGAAATATTAGATGAATTTATAGGTTCAGATGATACAGGAAAAGGGCTGGCCAATGTTCCTGATATAAGGTTAAAGGAATCTGACTGGGCAAATTTTAACAGGTTGACTGGATCTTTTGCAGAGATTTTTTCAAATAGCAGCAAGGGGAGTGGCAGATATAATATAATTGGTGATATAATAGATATAACCGACAAACTGTTTACAGGTGTAACAGTTAAAGACAATCATATTAAAGGGCTTGTACACAGTTTTGGGGCAGTATTTACAAAATATAATACAGATGTAGAGCAATGGGAATATCCAGAAGAAATTACAGATATTGTAACTGATAATCTCCCTTTAATACTGAATAACTATACAGGCTATTATACAGATTTAATGATATTTGCAAATGAATTAACAGAAGATGATGAATTTTTGGAATATTTTTTAAAAGATCTGAACTCTGATTATTTTACTGAAGATATAATGTTTCAGATTAATGATTTTTTTAATACCGGACTTGTTTCTGATTATGAATCAACATTGTGGAGAGATCTTGCAGAACTTTTAAAAGATGCATCTGCTGTTATTGGAAATGATGAACCAGTTTGGGTTGAGAATTTGTTTATATCCCATGGTGTTGTGAAAAAAAATGATTAATGTCTAAAAAAAAACAATACTTAAAGGTATTATAATATCTGGATGGCATCTTGTGGTATCTGAACAGTAACTTTATTTCCAATAAAGAGAGATCTTTGCTGATCTAAATATTTTTGCTTTATTATAAGAAGTGTAATATTTATACCGAAATTTATAATAATCCTGATTTTTTTCTTTTCTTCGGCAATTTGTATGATTTTTCCCTGGAAAATATTAATGTCTCTGTTTTTTTGGCTGTTTTTTAATATCTTTATTTTTTCAGGATTAATCAAAAATCTGATTTTTCCTGGTTTTATTGAAGGAATAAGGATGTTCAGTGAATTTTGAATGCTGCATTTTGAAAAAGAGCTGTTTTGATCTGATGTGATTCCTGTAAATAAATTTTCATATGATACATCAGAAATACTGCCATGTTCTAAAAAAATTTGATGATGTGCCAGGGTTGATGCCTGAAGTTTGTCATGGGATGTGAAAATAAGAGAAATATTTTTTTGTCTGTTAATTTCTGAAAGAATATTGATTATTTTTGACTGGTTTTCAAGATCAACACTTGAAGTTGGTTCATCACAAAGAATGACTTCAGGAGAAAGAGCCATAGCTCTTGCAAAAGCTGTACGCTGGGTTTCACCCCCTGACAGACTTTTAGCCTGGGCACTGGCCAAGTGCTGCATATTTACAAGTGCAAGGGACTCCTCAATAATCTGCTGCCTCTTTTTTTTTGGAATCTTTCTTATTTTAAGGCCAAATTCGATATTTTTATAAACAGTTGTTGAAAACATAATGGGATTTTGTGCGATTAAAACCACTTTTTTTCGGAGAGGATAAAGATAATTTTCTGAAAATTTAACTTTTTTTAAATTAAAAAATATTTTACCTGATGAAGGGCGGTCTAAAAAACCAAGTATATTCAGTAAAGTT
>JASFBI010000055.1 GCA_030149595.1 Desulfobacterales bacterium | reverse complement strand
ATGTAGCAGGTAAAGCTTACCTTGACGGTCACCTTTATACAAATGCAAGGGACCTGCTTGACAAAGCTTATTACATGTATCAAGACAATAAAAAAAAAACAAAGCTCTGTTTATCTTTAGGCATAGCTCTGTATGAAACAGATGAAACAGACAGAGCTCTTAAAATATTTTACAAATACATAACTGCCAAGAGTAAACCTGCACATACAGTATATAGATATTTAGGATTAACATATCTTAAAAAAAGAAAATACAAAAAATCAATAAAATTCTTAGATAAAGCTGAATACTATGCAGAGTCAGACAGAGACAAAGTAAAAATAATGATGATTCAGGCAAAAGCACTAACAGCTTTAAAAAATTATAAAAAAAGTATTGGGGTTTATAAAAAACTGATAAAAATTGTGTTAACTGCCAATAACAGTAAAATCACCAAAATTTCCACAGTATACAGCATGCTTGCTGAAAATTACTTATCACTCAAACAATATAATAAAGCTGCCGGTGCTTTAGAAAATGCAATAAATTTATCTGAACCTGATACAAATACATCAAATTTAAAATTCAAATTAGCCATGTCTTATTATAAAGACGGAAAAACAGATAAAGCTGAGACAACCTACAAGAGTGTGGCTGTTTCAGAGGATCTTTTCTGGGGAAGACTTGCCAGAGAAAAATTAAAAGACATGCAGATTAAATCAAGATTAAACAAGCTTTCACCCAAAGTATAAACACCAAAAATTTTTCACTTAAACATTATTTAAAATTTTAAATTATGCGTAAAAATCAAATTTTAATAGCAGATAAAGATTACCGGTTTACAAATGCCATTACAGCTTTTTTGGAAGATTGTGGTTATCAGTTAAATACTGTTTATGATAAAAACAGAGCCTTAGTGGCCATCACTGAAAACAGTTACCAAGTAATAATAGCAGATTATGAGCTAACCGAAGGAGCGGGGTTTTTCACAAAAGTTAAAAACAAAAATCCAGACACCAAAGTTTTATTTACCTCGGCTCATCCTTCTGTGGATAATGCTGTTTTGGTTATGAAAGCAGGTGCAGTAGATTTTCTTATCAAACCCATCGAATTATCTCATATTGGACTTTGCATTAATAAACTGTTTTGTAAAGATAACAATACTGAAAAATCTCATAAAAAAAATGAAATAATAACCAGAAATAAAAAAGTAAAAGAACTTCTATCTCTGGCAAAACAAGTTGCAGATAGCACAGCATCTGTATTTATTTCCGGTGAAAGCGGAACAGGCAAGGAACTTTTTGCCCGTTTTATTCATGAAAACAGTAAAAGACGAAATAAACCTTTTGTAGCTGTAAATTGTGCAGCTCTTCCTGACACCCTTTTAGAAAGCGAACTATTCGGTTATGAAAAAGGAGCATTCACAGGGGCACACACAAGAAAGCCGGGGAAATTTGAACTGGCAGATGGAGGCACATTACTTCTTGATGAAACAACTGAAATGCAGATACATCTCCAGGCAAAACTTCTAAGAGTATTACAGGAAAAAGAGGTGGATTCCATAGGCAGTGCAAAACCCAAAAAGGTTGATATCAGAGTGATAGCCACCAGTAACAGAGATGTAAAACAAGCAGTTGCAGAAGGTACGCTTAGAAAAGATCTTTATTATAGATTAAATATTATTCCTGTCAATATCCCGCCATTAAGAGACAGAGTAGAAGATATCGGATTTCTTGCAAACTACTTTATAAAAAAATACAGTGATTTAGATGGTATAAATGTCAAATCCTTGACTCCTTCTGCACTAAGTCTTCTTGAAAGTCATAAATTTGACGGAAATATAAGGGAGCTTGAAAATATTATTCACAGGGCAGTATTACTTTCAAAAGAAGAAAAAATATCAGAAAATGATCTTCTAATGGAAAGTGCTGAAAATATTTTAGAACCTGATACCATGGAAGAGAAAGAGTTATCAGAAAATTTTTCAAACTGCTCATTAAAAGATATTGAAAAAAAATGTATTATACAGACCTTAGATAAAACCGGCAATAACAGGACGCGGGCTGCAAAAATACTGGGAATCAGTGTACGAACACTAAGAAATAAATTAAATGAATATAAAGAAAAAGCTAATATAAAATAATACGGTATATTTTTTGCTGTTTATTTAATATTAAATCAAATATATTCCTATTTTTTTAGATGAGCAGGAGAAGCTATTATGGATTTTAAATTATTAGATAACAAAGCTTTTGCAGTTTTAAAAAATTCTCTTGAAATTTCAACTGTCCGCCACAATATGATTTCAAGTAATATCGCCAATGTAGACACAACAGGCTATAAACCACAGGACATTGATTTCAAAAAAACCCTGGATGCAGAATTAAACAACAAAAGCGGCAAACTTTTTCAAACTAATGAAAAACATTATGCCCAAAGTTCATTATCAGGTTATATTTTAACTGAAGAAAATGAGGATGATATGGCAGATAAATACCATCTTGATTCAGTAGATATTGATAAAGAGATGAAAAATTTATCTGAAAATAACATAAAATTTAGAATGAGTGTTGAGATGTTACTGAGAAAAATAAGCATGTTAAAACAGGCTATAATTGAAGGAGGCAAATAAATAATGGATCTTTTCTCATCAATGGAAATTAGTGCATCAGGACTTAGTGCTCAAAGAACAAAGGTTAACGTAGTTTCTGAAAACCTTGCCAATGTTGAAACAACAAGAACAGAAAACGGCGGGCCATATAAAAGAAAAATGGTTGCTTTTGAAGCAGATAATTACAATGATTTTGAAAATACTTTTAAAGATTTTATTAATGCAAAAATAAATGTAAAAGTATCTGAAATAGTTGAATCTGATGATGATTATCAGCTTGTTCATAACCCTGCACACCCTGATGCTGACCCCAAAACAGGCTATGTTGCCATGCCAAATATAAATCCTTTAACAGAAATAGCAGATCTTATGGTAGCAAGGCGTGCATATGAAGCAAATATTACAGCCATATCAAACGCTAAAACAATGATTTTAAAAGCTCTTGAAATTGGCAAATAGCTTGTTGTGATGTCTACAAATAATTTTACTTCAATTCAGGGGAAAGTCATGGATAAATTATCAGGACTCGGACAGCTTACACAAAAGTTTGTAAACAGTAATTCAACAACTGATAAAACCAAAGAAAGCTTTAAGGAGAAGCTCACCTCTGCTGTTAATGGGATTAATGCCGACCAGTTTAAATCCGATGAATCTATTACAAAAGTTACTAAAGGCGAAATGGGGATTCATGAAGGCATGTTAGATATTACCCAGGCAGATATTTCCATGCGCTTATTACTACAGGTCAGAGGAAAGGTTATGGAGGCTTACAAAGAGATAATGAGAATGCCTGTTTAACTCTGACTTACAAAAAATATTTCCCCCTGTTTTCAACATACCACTGTTTCCCAGAATATTTTTTTACTTTTGATCATGGCAAGTTACAAACATTTGATATAGAAAATTATTAACTTTGTAATAATAATAAAGATAATATGAATCCAGTAAAAGAACAGATAATAAAAATATACAAAGAGATGCCCCTGTCAAAAAAAATTATGATGGGGATAATAATGGGTTTTGTTTTTACCGGATTCATCTCTATATTTATATGGGCAAATAAAACTGACTACCAGATTCTTTATTCGGGTATATCATCTGAAGATGCTTTTAAGATAGTAGAAAAGTTAAAAGAACAAAAAATACCCTATCAACTGTCAGGAAACGGCAGCATAATCATGGTTCCTGCAAAAAAGCTATATGACCTCCGCCTGTCTCTTGCAGGGGAGGGTCTGCCAAATGAAAAAACAGTGGGTTTTGAAATATTTGATGAAACAACATTTGGCACCACTGAATTTGTACAAAATCTCAATTATCAACGTGCCCTCCAGGGTGAACTTGCAAAAACTATAAAGGAGTTTAAGGAGATAGAAGATGCAAAGGTTATGATAGTTATGGCCAAAGAGTCTGTGTTCATAGAAGAAGAGAGACCTGCTTCAGCTTCTGTTTTACTTAAATTAAAAAAAAAATTATCAAAAGAGAAAATTTCTTCTGTAGTATACCTCGTAGCAAGTTCTGTTGATAATTTAAACTCTGACCAAGTTACAGTTGTTGATACAAATGGCAATATGCTTTCAAGAGGGACTGGTGAAGAAGAAATCAATTCCATGGCAAATACACAGTTAGAATACAAAACAAATTTTGAGCAGCTAAAAGCCATAAGAATTCAGACCATGCTTGAAAAAATTGTGGGAAAAGGCAAGGCCATTGTAAGGGTTACAGCAGATATGGACTTTGACCAGATAGATCTAAATGAAGAGATATATGATCCAGATACCTTTGTTGTAAGAAGCAGTAATAATATTGTTGAAACTGCAGACAAAAAAACAGGTCCTGCCGGTGATGTATCCAGTGTGAATCCTGTAACATCTACAGGTCCTCAAGGCATTGCCAGAAAAAGTGAAATAAAAAATGAAAAGAAAAATGAAACCATAAACTATGAAATTAACAGGCAGATTAAAAAAACAACAAAATCAGTTGGAAAACTGAACCGACTTTCTGTTGTAGCAGTTCTTGACGGAAATTATACTTTTGAGAAAAATGAAGCCGGAACCAAAAAAAAAATATATAACCCAAGAACGAAATCTGAATTAGATCGATTTGCTGTTATTGTTCGCCAGGCAATGGGCTATAATGCTGATCGCGAAGATCAGGTTTCTGTTGAATCATTCCCGTTTTTCCTTGAAATGGACGGCATGTTAACTGAAAAAACAGAGTTTGATTTCCATAATTTTATTAAAAAATACGGAAAAAGCCTGCTTAATATATTTGTTATCCTCCTGCTTTTTATATTTGTTGTTCTCCCATTTGTTAAATCTATTCAGGAAATTAAAACTAAAGCCATTGAAGATGCAGAAGAATTAAAGAGACTGGAAAATGAGAAAAAAGAGGCTTTGCCTGAACCTGTAAAGCTGACATCAGTTGACCAGGCTATGCTTTTTGCAAATGACAACATAGATAAAACAGTTAAAATCTTAAAAATATGGGCTATGGAGCAGGAACAAAAATGAAAACAAATTTTATAGAGCTTACAGGAGTTGAAAAGGCAGCAATTTTTCTGCTTATGATGGGCGAAGAGTATGCAGCAGCAGTATTTAAAAAAATAAATAAAGAAGAAGTTTCAAATATTCTCGCTGCAATGTCAGACTTTGAAATGGTTATGCCTGACCTTTACCTTGATGTTGCAAAAGAGTTTATTGAAAAGTTTAAATCTAAAGATCAGACAATTGTAGCAGGTGATGATTTCATACATAAAATCATAACAAAAGCTTTTGATAAAGCAAATGCACAGCATTTTCTCAAGCAGGTTCAGGAAGGCAAAAGAGAACTTCCTTTTGCATGGACAAAAAATGTTAATACCAACAATTTAATAATGTACCTTGACGATGAGCATCCCCAAACAGTTGCCATGGTTTTATCTTACATGCCGTCTGAAACTTCAGCAGAAATTTTTATGTCTTTTACAAATGAAAAAAAAAAAGAAGTTTCCTTAAGAATTGCAAAACTTGGTAATATTTCAGAAGAGATAATAAGAACAGTCGATGACTCAATGAAAAATGAATTGAGTGAAATAAGTGGAACAGGCAGTCATATAAAATCTACAAGCGTACAAAATCTGGTTGATATATTAGGTGGTGTAGATAAATCAACCGAAGATCTGGTTTTAGAAACTGTTGAAGAAGAAAACAAGGAATTAGGAGATGAGATCCGGCAGCTGATGTTTCTGTTTGAAGATCTTCTTAATGTTGATGACCGTGGAATGCGTGAGATATTAAAAAAGGTTGAATCTTCAATATTAACAACAGCTTTAAAAACAGCGAGTGAAGAACTTCAAAAGAAAATAACCAGCAATCTTTCATCAAGAGCTGCTGAAATGCTTCTGGAAGATCTTGAAGTAATGGGTCCTATAAAATTATCTGAAGTGGAAGCTGCCCAGCAGGAAGTTATAACTGCAGCAAAAGAGCTGGAAGCCGAGGGAACCATAACACTTGGAGGCGGAAAAGGAGAACAACTTGTTTAATAAGAGTGTTAAAGAGGAGTTAAAAAAAGATGAGCAGTGGATACCGCTGTTCCCTGTTTCCAAACAAAAGACTGACAATACTGACACCCAGAAAAAAAAGAGCAACAGTTTTAGCACACTTTTATCTATTGGTGATCAGGATACAGATCAGATCAAAAACAGTGAAACAAACAAATTCACCTCTTTATTCCAAAATAAAGACAATAATGAAGATGAAGATAAAATTTCAGATAAAGAGATGCCTGAAACTTTAGCAGAACAAACTCAAAAACCAACAGAAGAAGTACATGCAGAAATCAATGAAGCTGTTCTATCTGAAATAGAATCATTAAAAAAAGAGGCCTATGAAAAAGGATATGCCCAGGGAGTTGAACAGGGAAATAAAGATGGTATGGAAGCAGGACTTAAAAATGCTAAAGATGTTGTAGAGAGAATTGAAACAGCAGCAAAGCAAGTTGAAGCTGCATGGGAAAACATTATTAAAAAATATGAAAAACAGATTCTTAATCTTATATGCAGGGTGGCTGAAAAAGTTATTTATGGAAAAGTTCAATTAGACAAGGAAGAGGTCAAAAAGTCTATTTTACATGCATTTGAACTGGTTCCTGAACCTGATGATGTTATTATAAATGTAAATCCTGATGATTATGAATATATTGAAGCAATAAAAGAAGATTTTTTTGATGAAATCCGCGAATTAAAAAATGTAACAATAATATCAAACCCCTCCATCAATCAGGGAGGATGCAAGATTGTAACCGGCCAAGGAGAGGTAAATTCCAGCATTGATTCAAGATTAGATGCAGTAAGACAAAGCATGATTAAATCATTTAAACCAAAATAAAAACAATTTCAAACTAAGAGTTAAACCCTATGTTAACAGTATCGTCCAGTGATAAAATACCTGATTATAATATAAACATAGATTGGGACAATTATATAAATGCTGTTGAAAAAAGTTCTGTTATAACCTTAGACGGCAGAATAACTAAAGTTATAGGCCTTATTTGCGAAGGCCGCGGATTAGGAATGAGTATTGGAAGCCTCTGTCTGGTGGAAAATAAATTAGGTAAAAAAATTATTGCAGAAGTGATTGGATTTAAAGATGACAGATTCCTCCTTATGCCCTATGGAGATACAAGGGGTATAAGCCCAGGAAGCAGGATAATTGTAAAAGATAATAACCCCAAAACACCAGTAGGAGAAAATTTTATAGGAAGAGTTATAGATGGTATGGGAAACCCTTTGGATATGAAAGGAGCCATAGAATCCAGTATTTATTACCCCCTTTATGGTGTCCCCATAAACCCAATGGAACGAAAACCCATAAAAAAGATTATGGATGTGGGCGTTTGTGCCATTAATTCCATGATTACAATAGGACAAGGACAGCGTATTGCTATTATGGCAGGCTCTGGTGTAGGCAAAAGTGTTCTTATGGGCATGATGGTCAGGCATACTTCAGCAGATGTAACTATTGTAGGTCTTATAGGTGAACGTGGAAGAGAAGTTAAAGATTTTGTGGAGGACGTTTTAGGTGATGACGGTATGAAAAAAGCAGTAGTTATTGCTGCAACTTCTGATTCCCCTCCCCTTGTAAGAATGCGCGGTGCATATCTTGCCACAACCATGGCAGAATATTTCAGAGATCAGGGGAAAAATGTACTTTTATTAATGGACTCTGTTACAAGATTTGCCATGTCATCAAGAGATGTCGGACTTGCAGCAGGTGAACCCCCTACAAACAGAGGATATACCCCATCTTTTTTTGCTCAGATACCTGTTCTTTTAGAAAGAGCCGGTAATGTTTCCGGAAAAGGAAGTATTACAGGCATATATACTGTTCTTGTAGAAGGTGATGATTTAAATGATCCCGTAGGAGATACGGTCAGATCTATAACAGACGGCCATATAGTGCTTTCCAGAGATCTGGCTAATAAAGGCCATTATCCATCCATAGAAATACTCGGTAGTGTCAGCCGTGTTATGAAAGATATTGTTGATCAAAAACATTTACATTTAAAAGCAAAAGCAGTTGAAATACTCGCTTTGTATAGAAATGCTGAAGATATGATTTCAATTGGAGCCTATGTTGACGGATCTAACCCTAAAATTGATTATGCAAAAAAAATTATGCCGGAAATAGATTCTTTTTTAAAACAGGATATAAATACTGGTGTAAGTTATGAAAATTCAATAAGCAAATTAGAAACAATCATTAAATAGTGCGTGACAGGCTGTTACAGAATGAAAATTTTTTCAAGTTCAAGGCAAAAAAAATAATTTAACCGCAGGTATACCCGTTGTATTCCGAGGATTAAATTTATTTTTTAACGTAGAAATTGGACAAA